>DATKIS010000689.1:0-4636 GCA_035543975.1 Pyrinomonadaceae bacterium | reverse complement strand
CTACGGTGAAGGTGGGATCACTTTCTCCGACCTGGCGCTACCCGGCCTGATCCTGATGATTCTGGGTTGCGTTCTGGTAAGCATGACAGGTCCGTTTGTCTTGAACCTGGCAGGCATTCCTTAACGACTGCCTGAGCTGTCAAAACCCTCTCCCAAAGCCAACACTTCGACTAGCCTGCTTGAGAGCTTTTGCGCAGCGCAGCGGATCTTTGCTCTATCCAATTCTCCTTAGACGTACTAAAACGCTGATTTGCTCAGCTAGTGAACGGCATCTGCGTTGCGTTTACGAAGTTGAGGTTCTTCGAGGTAACCAGAGATCTCTACACAATAATGGAGGCATTCACCATGAGCATGAGCATTCATCGAACAGTTTCCGCAGTTGATACCAGGGTCGATACCAGCGGCAGCGGCGTTTGGCACCGGCTCCACTCCGAACGGGAAAACATCTGCGAGACTTTGCTTAAGGACTGTCACCTGACGGGTGTGAGTCTGCCGTCGACTGAGGGTGAGACGCGTGCTGAAACCTGGCATCGGGCGCTTCTCGAGGCGCGGTTACGCAAGGTGGATGATGCCCTTGATCGGTTGATGTCCGGCTCGTATGGCAACTGTACCCAGTGTGGGAGGTGGATCCAGGACAACAAGCTTGATTTTGATCCCGCCATCGCCTTCTGCCTTAGCTGCTGGGAGCGGTTGCAGACCCAGCATTAGATCCAGGGTCACGGAGGAAACGATGAAGATACTAATCGCCTATGACGGGTCTCAATGCGCGGCTGTCGCACTTGAAGACCTGAAAATCGCCGGCCTGCCGAACACTGTCGAAGCCGTGGTGATGTCGATGGCGGACGTTTTCTTACCCCCACCAATCCATGAGGCAATAGATGACGTCTTTCCAATGTACGTGCCAGCCGGTGTGCGTCACGCCCAGGAACGAGCGGAGCGCCAACTGCGAGACGCAGAGTCAATGGCCCTGCGGGCAAGTGAACAGCTCAGGAGCAGTTTCCCAGTCTGGCAGGTGAACCATGAAGCTCTCGCCGATTCACCCGCCTGGGCGCTAGTTAGGAAAGCGGATGAATGGCAGGCGGATCTCATTGTGGTAGGAACTCAGGGTCACTCAGTATTGGGAGGCAGGCTAATACTTGGCAGCGTATCGCAGAGGGTTCTGTATGAAGCCAAGTGCTCGGTCCGTGTCGCCCGGGAGCGACCGCGCCGGGAGGATAACTCCCCCCTTCGTCTCATCGTCGGAGTAGATAATTCCGCCTTTTCGAAAGCGGCGGTGGAGGCTATTTCTTTGCGCGCGTGGCCCAGCGGAACTCAAGTGCGCTTGCTCGCAATTGTGGATACCGTAATGCCGTTTACGCCGGACCCCTCCTCCCCATCAATCGTGAAGTGGATCGAGGTTGGAGATGAAGAAAACTGGGACCAGGTTCGTGAGATCTTCGAACCTTCAGCCGAAAAACTTCGCGCTGCCGGATTGGAGGCCGCGGTGATGATCAGAAGCGGCGATCCAAAAGACGAGTTGATTGCAGAAGCGGAAAGTTGGGGGGCCGATTGCATCTTCGTCGGCGCGAAGGGCGTGCGAGGAGTTGATCGCCTGCTGCTTGGCAGCGTGTCTTCCGCAGTCTCGGCGCGGGCAAGCTGCTCGGTAGAAGTCGTTAGGAAAGCGTAGTCCGTTTCTGGCAGGGAATGGGTTCGTTGTTGAGGTAAGGCGCATGGAAAGAATGAAGGCCAACGTTTTCCACGGTGAAAACGATATCAGTGTAGAAGAAGTGGATCGTCCACACGCCGGAGTCGGCGACGCAGTGATCCGGGTCACTCTGACTACGATTTGCGGTACAGACTTGCACATTCTAAGAGGCGAATATCCGGTCAAGCCTGGCTTGATCATCGGGCATGAAGCGGTTGGCGTAATCGACGAGCTTGGCGTAGGGCTTACCGGTTACGCGGTTGGCGACCGGGTGTTGGTGGGAGCAATCACGCCCTGCGGTCAGTGTCGCGCCTGCCTGTCGGGTCAACTGTCCCAGTGTGGACACGGTGGTGGGTATGAAGCGATCGGCGGATGGCGCTTTGGCAATACCATAAACGGCGCCCAGGCTGAGTATCTGCTGGTGCCAAATGCTCAGGCAAACCTCGCCAGGATTCCTGACGAGTTGTCAGACGAGCAAGTGGTTCTCCTTGCCGACATCGCCTCGACGGGTTTTGGCGGAGCTGAAGCGGCCAACATTCGTATCGGCGATTCGGTGGTGGTTTTTGCTCAGGGCCCAATTGGACTCTGCGCTACGGCGGGCGTCAGGCTGAGCGGCGCAACCCTCGTTATCGGGGTCGATGGTGACGATGCCCGCCTGGCTATGGCCAAGCGGATGGGCGCCGATGTTGTGCTCGACTACCGCGCAGTGGACGTCGTGGCCGAGGTTCAACGATTGACCGGCGGTGGCGCCGATGTAGCAATTGAAGCATTAGGCACGCAACAAACTTTCGAGAGTGCACTCCGCAGCCTGAGACCGGGCGGCACTCTTTCAAGCCTGGGCGTTTACTCCGGCAAATTGCAGGTACCCTACGAAGCCTTCTCGGCCGGTCTGGGCGATAATCGGATAGTGACGACCCTTTGTCCCGGCGGCAAGGAGCGTATGCGGCGGCTGATGGAAGTAGTGAGCAGCGGCCGCGTCGATTTCACACCTTTGCTGACACACAACTACGCGCTCGAAGATATCAACGATGCATACCAGCTTTTCGGCGACCGTCAAGACGGAGTGTTGAAAGTGGCGATTAAGCCGTAGTTCACCGTGCCGCGGGACTCGTCGCTGGGCAAACTTGCTCACTTCCTTTGGGTAAAAGCCCGCAAACCCCTTCAATCTGACTACCGAACATACCCGAGAATCGCTAATACCTGGTCGGCACGATCGTTGCACCACAGCACAGCATGGAGGCAGGGCCGAGCCCCTGACCAAACTAATGAAAATAGACCGCATCCTTTGTCCGACCGATCTATCGCCTGATTCTGACGAAGCTTTGCGATATGCGATCGCGTTATCCCGGGCCTACAACTCAAAACTTATTTTGCTGCATTGCAACTTGAAAGAGGACGCGCTGCCGGAGATTAAGGACGAGGCGACCGAAACGATCAGGCAGGCGGTCGAAACGCATGCGGGCGTTAATGGTTTGGCTGGACTCCATTGGGAAAGCCTGGTGGTCAACTGTGACCACGCGGGGGAGGCAATTGCGCGCGAGGCTGCCAATCATGGCGTGGATTTGATTGTCATGCGTTCGCGCCGCCGGCCTCATCGTGCAGCGCTATTAGGATCAACCGCCCAGTCAGTCTCACGGACGGCTCCTTGTCCAGTTCTGGTAATGCATAGCGACGAGCGCGATTGGGTAAGCGGCTTTGACACCAGCATCGAACTCAAGCGAGTGCTCGTGGCTTACGACTTCTCTGACTATTCTGAGTTGGCACTCAACTACGGCTTGTCGCTGGCCCAGGAATATCAATCTGAGTTGCACCTGCTCCACGTCTTGCCGCCATTCAGCTCAAATGAATCGGAGATCGCATGGTACCCCCCGGGGCGGGAAGGAACCTATCACAAGGCGGCCCACCGTCTGCGGAAAGCAATTCCGCAGGGGGAACATCTCGGGTGCGACATTAAGAGATCGGTCAGCGAGGGCCAGCCTTATCGTGAGATCCTCAACTATGCGGAAACGAATCAGATTGAGCTGATTTGCCTGGGCGCGCATGGTGCCGGCTTTGGGATGAGAACCTTATTTGGTTCGAACGTGGATCGCGTCTTACGCCAAGCGCCTTGTCCGGTACTGGTGACCCGACCCCTTAAACCCGCAATGTCGTTTCACCCGGCAAGTGAGTTTCGGGTAGTAGCGGTCTCGGATAAGGGCTCAGGAGTCGATCAGGGGAAATTTGCATGACACTCTTGGCGGATAAGATGTGCCCTTCGTAGTCATCGGCGCGACAATAACGGTCTAAAAGGATTCATCTCATCGGGCGAGACTGCTTGAGAAAGACGCCGCCGCGCCGTCGGCTTAAGGATTGTTATGCTTCGGCGCTGCGCTGGGAATTAACCCTTAGCAATAAAGACATCATCCATAAGAAAAGGAGACCGTTGATAATCTGTGGCACTTTGCGCAACCACCAGTTGGTGAATATCAGACTCTCGATTAGCGGCAGCGACAAGCCCTACCTCCTCAGTTCCACTTGAATCGGGAATTGAATGGCGACAGTTGAAACCCAGGGAATAAGTTGAAGCCCAACCGCAAGCGAGATTGCCCACCGTGGGATAGGAGCTGGCCTAAACCCACAGCAGAAGCATTGTCAATATGGTGGTGATGATCAGAGGAATTACTATGTGGCCTATGACTAATGGGCCAAGAGCTTGATGGTCTGCACGGAACTCGTTCGCTCCGATCAGACGCCACGTCGGGTAGTTGACGAAGCTTTCCACAAAGGACGCGCCCATGCCGTAGAACACCAGCGCGAAGGCGATCAGGAAGAGCCGAATAGAAGCTTTAGTTGATGCCTGCATTTTCGTCCCTACTTAGACTCGGAGAAGCAGAACGACTAAGCTCACCCGCCCGCACCCTACCTCGAAACCCCGCAAGTTCACGATGAGAAGAAGGCTAATTCGCAGTTAGG
>DATKIS010000688.1:0-5539 GCA_035543975.1 Pyrinomonadaceae bacterium | reverse complement strand
CGGACTTCCTGTTCAATGTTAAGGCCGGGCACTGCGAATACTTTTCGACTGCCATGGCGGTGATGCTGCGCACTCGTGGCATTCCCGCTCGCGTGGTTAATGGCTTCCTGGCAGGCGAGTACAACGATGCCGCCGACGCTTACACGGTCAGGCAAAGCGACGCGCATTCATGGGTCGAGGTTTATTTCCCCGAAGCCGGTTCCTGGGTCACCTTTGATCCGACGCCGATGGCCGGTAGGGTTGAACCAGTGAGCACAGGACTGGCGGCCCAGGCGGGGAAATATGCCGAAGCGCTCGAGTTGATCTGGTTTCAGTATGTGGTTGGATACGATAAACAGGAGCAGCGCTCGCTGGCTGCTTCTTTACAAAGCCAGTTGATTGACTTCCGACGGACCCTGGCCCTGGTTTCGACGACAATCTTTAGGACTCTCTCGTCGCAGACCCGAATCCTGAGTTTCGTCCTACTTGGCCTGATGAGCGTGTTTCTAGTCTTGTTTATCGTGAAACGAGTGCGGCGTTTCGGTTGGCGGCGGGGTTTGCGGATTCGACCGGGTCCGGAGCTGACGCCGGCGTCAACCGTTCAATTCTATGAACGCTTGACGGCGCTACTGGCGCGTCGCGGAGTCGAACGAGACTCTCATCTGACGCCGCTCGAGTTTGCCGGCAACCTGAATTTCCAACCGGCGCTCGTAATCACTCACGCCTACAACCGCGTGAGATTTGGCGGACAACCGCTGTCAGCAGCAGAGCTACGGGAAATTGAACAAACGTTGAAGCGGCTTGAACGGGAAAGACCAGAATAGGACCTATTCGTCCGATAAGCCCTATATTGCTTAGTCTAAAGTCTTTGCCAGATTGAAAGAAGTGCTAATGAAAAAAGTTGGATTTATCAGCCTGGGTTGTCCCAAGAATCTCGTCGACAGCGAAGTGATGATGGGACAGCTCAAAGCAAATGGTTATGAACTAACCGCGAACGCCAGCGATGCCGACACGGTCGTGGTAAACACTTGCGGCTTTATCGACTCGGCGAAGCAAGAATCGATTGACACTATTCTCGAAGCGGTGCGGCTGAAGGCCGAGGGTAAAGCTACTCGACTGGTGGTGGCCGGCTGTTTGGTCGAGCGTTATCGCGACGAGTTGAAAGCTGAGATGCCTGAGGTAGATGCGTTTATCGGCACCAGTCAGATAAACGACATCCTCGCGGTCTGCGATCCCAAAACAGACACACGGTCTCTTCCGGTAATCGCGCTTGGCAATCAAAGTGCGACTTACCTCTACGACGAATCGACGCCGCGAGTACTGGCGACACCCAGTCACTATGCGTTCATCAAGATCGCCGAAGGCTGCGATCGGCCCTGCGCCTTTTGTTTCATTCCGCAGATGCGCGGTCACTTTCGTAGTCGCCGCTTCGGCTCGATTGTAGCGGAGGCCCAACAACTCGCCGAGGAAGGTGTGAAGGAGTTGATCCTCGTCGCCCAGGACTCTTCTCGTTACGGTGAAGACCTTGGTAAGGCTGACGCCCTGGCCCACTTGCTGCGGGAGTTGTCACACACGGATGGCATCGAATGGGTGCGGGTGATGTACACCTATCCGACCCATATCAGCGACGGTTTTCTGGACGTCCTGGCCGAAGAACCAAAGGCAGTGAAGTATCTCGATATGCCTTTGCAGCACGCTTCGCAAAACGTTTTGAAGCTAATGAAGCGTGGCGGCAATCGCCAGAGTCTGAAACGGCTGATCAAACGGGTCCGGGCGCGGGTGCCCGGGATTGCAGTGCGCACGACATTCATCACTGGATTTCCCGGGGAGACCGATGAAGACTTTGAAGAATTGCTGGCCTTCATTAAGAACGTCGAGTTTGATCGGGTGGGTGTGTTCACATATTCAGATGAAGAAGGCACACCGGCGTTCGACCTGCCAAACAAAGTCGATCCAAAGATTGCGAAACAGCGTCGCGCGCGTTTGATGAAAGAGCAGGCAAAGATTGCCAAACGAAAGCACAAGGCGATGGTGGGAGAAACCGTGCGCGTGATGTTCGAGGGTGAATCAACTGAAAGCGACCTTCTGTGGCAGGGCCGCATGGAAACGCAGGCCCCGGACATCGATGGATGCGTTCTCATCAACGACGCGTCGGAAGACTTTGTTCCGCTTGAAGGGCAGATGGTGAGTGTGTTGATTACTGAAGCGCAGGAATATGATCTGGTCGGCCGGATAGTTAACTAGCTGAAATGTTTCCTTAACGCGACTTTTAACGGCTCTGCCGCATTCCGTGCGGTAAGGCTTTTGCCTTACCGAGTCGCACCTCCTTATTCTTCGCCGAGGCTTAGCCTCGGCGGGATCCTTTGAGTAGCAGACGGAAAGGCTGAGCCTTTTCGCACGGAAGGCGGCAAAGCCGCGTGAGCCGAACCGTAACCCGCACCAAAAAATGGCTATCAAAGAGTCGAGCGATGAGGGCAATCCGACGGTTTTGACCGAAGAGCCTGTCGCTCCACCTACATCCGCGCGTTCACTAAAAGACTATCTTGCCCTGTCGATCGCGACCTGCGGCGTTGGTTATTTACCCCTTGCGCCCGGAACCTGGGGCTCGCTCGTTGGCGTTGGGCTCTACATGCTCGTGCGCGGCACCCTGATGACCGCTCTTTGGGACGTTACGCTTCAGTTCAAGCTGAACCTCTTAAACCTCTACTATGCCATCATTTCGATAGAACTCTTGTTCGTAGCGGGTTTGAGTCTGCTCGGAATATGGGCCGCGTCGCGCACCGAAAAACTTTCAGGGAAAAAGGACCCGGGCAAGGTCGTGATTGATGAAGTTGCGGGCCAGTTTGTTGCGTTGCTGCCCGTGCCTTTCCTGGTTGAGTTCGGATGGTGGTCATTTATTCTGGCGTTCATTCTTTTCCGATTTTTCGACATAGTTAAGCCATATCCTGCACGCAAGCTTGAATCACTCAAGGGAGGCTTGGGAATCATGGCCGACGACATTGTGGCGGGTGTTTATGCTGCAATTGGCGTTGCGCTGGCGGTTACTATCAGTTCGTTTTTGTAAGGAGGGATTTAATTATGCAGGAATCAAAAGGCTCAGCTGCTGAACACGACAACCAGGAACCAGGCGGCGACTCGGAAGCGACCAGTAAGGAACAACTGAGCGACATCGAAGACAATGAATCCGACGTTGAATCGGGTTCTTCGCAGCCTGATCCGGGTCCCTCACCCGATGGCGCTCTCGACGAAAGCGACGAGATCAAAGACGCGGGCCCGATGTGAGAAGGCAATAGGGGAATGGGAGAAGGGGAACGGGTAAAGGGGGAGACCGACGTCAAACCCCTTACCGCTTCCCCTTTTCCCGTTGCCCTTTTTCCCGTCCCCCATTCCCCTTTGTTCCTCATTCCACCGGCATCAGCGAAATCTGCCAGGCGATGAAAACGATGAAGGCGAGCATCCCCAGCAGTATTACCACCACCACTGGTTCCATTCCCAAAAACGTTTTTCCGCGGCGAGCTTCCGAAATGTCGGCTGAGAGGCTGACGGGCGAATTGTCAATAACGATAGCGCCGATTTCCTGATTAGCACCGCCAGTAATCGAGCTGGGTGAGTCCTTAGCCTGCTGAGCTGCGGCCAGCTTGTCTTGCTCTTCGAGGGGGGCGAGCTGGGCCGCCAGTTGGGCGGTATCGCCTTTGTTTCTTCGATCCAGATGCAGGCGGTGCGACAAGCTTTGCTTCATATCCATTCCACCTTTTTAAGATAGACGTAGAGCGCCAATCCCACCGCAACCATCGAGCCTAAAGCGAAGACATAACCGTATCGCCAACGGAGCTCTGGCATGTAAGTAAAGTTCATCCCGTAGAGACCGGCAATTAAGGTGACCGACATCAGGATGGTGGAGATTGAAGTCAGCCGCTTCATGATCTTGTTCATGCGATTCCCCGAAACCGAGAGATACGCATCCATGGTGGAACTGAGCATGTCTCGCAAAGAATCGATGGTGTCAGCGACGCGGATGAGATGGTCAAACACGTCCTGAAAATACACATGAGTCTCGCGCGGAAAGATGGGCTGCTCGCGACGCAGCATCGTGTTGAAGACGTCGCGCAGAGGCGTGATTGAACGCCGGAGGAACAGCAGTTTCTTCTTGATGTTAAAAATATCTTCAATTACTTCCGCCCGCCACTCGCCGAAAATGGAGTCTTCCAGTTCATCCATGCGTTCGCTAATGACGTCCAGCAGTGGCAGGTAGTCGTCCACGATCGCGTCAATCAGCAGGTAGGCCAGGAGTCCGGCCCCCTGTTCTGATCGATCCATCCATTCGTGCCAAAGCCGCGCGGCGGTATCGATGGCCCGGATGGGCCGGCTGTGAACGGTGACCAGGTAGTTTTTGCCGAGGAAGATATTGAGCTCCCGCAACTCAAGTCGATCGCTTTCGCCGGCCAATTGCGTTTCATAAAGCACGATAAAATAGTAGCCGGGAAACTCTTCAATCTTTGGACGCTGATGCTCATTGCGGCAGTCTTCTATGGATAGCGGATGAAAGCCAAATTCCTCCGCCAACTCTTCAAAATCGGTGCTGGTCGGATCACTGACATCCGCCCAAACGACATTTCCTTCAACAATACGCAGTTCGCTGATATCAGCTGAGAGACAGTCTTCGGTGAATGTCTTGGTGGTGTTATTAAGACAGACGGTCCTAATCATTTAAGGGGCTCCTCAAGAGAAGATACTGATTTCCGCCCGGTCTTTATTCAATATCTGTCAAGCTGCGCAGGAGTTTAACACTACCTCGTCCACGAGACACTCCGAAATAAAAACCGCTATAATCCGCCCACCGATGACACAACAAAAAATATTTGTAGCTGACGAAGTCAGCGATAGCGGCCTTCAGCCTTTGCGCGACGCCCAGTTTGTGGTCGAAAAGCGGGTAGGTCTTAGCCCGGGGGAATTGCCGGTGGCGCTTGCCGGTTGCGCCGGTCTGGTCGTCCGCAGTGAAACCAAAGTCACCGCGGAATTGATGGATAGTGCGCCCCAGCTGCGGGTAGTCGGCCGCGCCGGCGTGGGTGTGGACAATATCGATGTGCCGGCCGCAACTGCCCGGGGAATCGTGGTCATGAACGCCCCGGACGGCAACACGATAACCACTGCCGAGCATACGATGGCGCTTTTGATTGCCCTCGCGCGGCGCGTCCCTCAAGCCAATAGCAGCTTGCGAGCCGGGAAGTGGGAACGCAAGAAGTTCATTGGCGTTGAACTCCAGGGCAAAACGCTCGGCGTCCTCGGTCTGGGCCGTATCGGCCGCACCGTCGCCAGCCGCGCTCATGCGTTTGGCATGAACATCGTGGCCTTCGATCCCTTCATCGCCCCAGACCAGGCCCGCGACCTCGGTATCGAGGTGGTTCCCTTCGATGATGTTCTCTCCCGTGCCGACTTTTTGACGGTGCATACACCATTAACTACCGAAACTCGGGCCATGGTCGGCAAGGATGCCTTTGCAAAAATGAAGGTAGGCGTGCGCGTGATCAATTGCGCCCGGGGCGGGTTGATCGATGAGGAT
>DATKIS010000687.1:0-2941 GCA_035543975.1 Pyrinomonadaceae bacterium | reverse complement strand
CTCGCCGCGGCCTTCATGACTCAGCGCAAAGGCGTAGTAATAATGAATTAGATAGTTCTGACTGTTTTCCTTCACTGCTCGTTCCAGGCTCTGCCGCGCTTCCGTCGACTTGCCTTCGCGCACCCGCAGCATGCCCATCGAGGCATGCGCCATGGCCAGGTTTGGATCAAGCTCCAACGCCTTTTTCAGATAGCCCTCAGCGTCGGTGCGGTTGCTATGCAACAGCAGATCACCCAGGTAGGCCTGGGCCTCGGCTTCAGTAATCGGAGCTGCCTGCATCTCTTTAGCGAAATCGATTTTCTGGTCAAACTGTCCCGAGATGACTGGATAGCGATCGTTTCGAATGTATTCCCGCAGCTCCTTCTCCATCTGTTCGAAAGTCATTTCAAAGGTCTGCTGGAATGCTTTTTCCATGGGGACGCTGGCCGCCAGCGCCTCAAGGAACGTTCCGATCTGCTTTACCCGCTGAGCCCCCTGGCCCAGAATCAAGTAATGCATCAAGGCCCACGACTGCGCGTAGAAGACGCTCTGTTTGTCGCGCTCGTTGTAATAGGGCGATTTATGATCCACCTGGAACAGCGTCCGCAAAGGCATCATCTTCTTTTCGCGAAGCAGAAAGACGTGGTTGCCGATGGGATTACCCAGGGCAAATTTCCGATCGTCGGTGACCGTCACCGTGCTGTAATACTCCGCCAAGCCTTCATTGAACCAAACCGGGACGTTCCAGCTATTGTTGTTTACGAGCAAGTGAGTGTATTCGTGGAAGATGACCGTAAAAGGATTCTGCTCCCCGCGAACCTCGGTTGTCAGGGTGATGTAATTGACGTCCGGTCCGGGTTGGAAATAACCGGAATTATTTGGGTTCGACTTAAACGGCGCGTACGACTTGTCGCTCTTGAAGACGACTACAGTGGTGGGCACAGGTGAAGTGAACTTCGTTTTGGTAAACAGCCGGGTGAAGACCTCACGGAATTGCTCCAAGCGAGTGCCCACCTGGCGTATCTCTTTCTCGCTGGCATTGCCAATCAGGAAGAAATTCTTTGAACGCACGCTGACCCAATTGTCTTTGGCCAGGACGCTTGTCTGGGCGGGCAGAAACGTCAGGAAAAGCAGGATAGTCGCGAAGAAAACAGCTAATCGCTTCATATTAATAATTCCGGGCTGGCTAAGGTTGAGAATTACCGATAACGCGCAGACAACTGAGGGAGCGGGCCTCTAATAGCCTGAGAAGAGAACGGCGCAGATCGAACCCGGAATATACAAGCGCGCGTCAATGAGTGTCAATTTGCCCGGACGGATGGCCGTTCCCGATGGGCTTCAGGGCTCACTCTTCAACTTGAAATCATTCGGCACGAACTCGATTGACTTCACCACCCCATCGACGTTCGGGTGGGCATCCGCAGTAGGAAGGTAATTGATCACTACGTCGTTCTCAGGCTGGCGCGGGCCGCAGGTAATCTCCCGGCCGGCGCTCTCAGTGAAACTGACGATATTCATCTGCCTAAAGCTGTCGGTCTTCACCTTCAAGTGGCTCTCGCCTACTTTGACGATGAAGACAATTCCTTTCTGGTCGCAATCAATGCGGGCGAGAACTCCCTGAACCTGCGTTTCACCACTGAGTGGCTTGCGGAGGGCATCTCGTAACATCGCTACCGGATCAGGATTCTCTTCAACCCTTGTATCTTGTAACCACCCTCTTCCCGGCGGTCCCGCTCCCGCTGGATTCCTTTCAGCACGAAAGCGGGCCATCTGCTCTTCAATCGAAACAATCCTGGCCAGTAGCGCATCTGCCCGCCGCCGAACCTGTGCCTCATGATTATTGCTGTTGAGTTTCTCCAACACCTGACGGGCAGCCGGGTAATCCTGTTTGCGCATCATGATCTGGGCCAACGTAAGAGTAAGGTCGCCCCGGCCAGGTGACATCGCCAAGCCGCGGTTTAGGAGTTCTACAGATTCATCAAGCTGGCTGTCCGTAACCAAATTGACGAAGGCCAGCAGGTTGTAGGACTCGGGAAACTCCGGGCGTAATTCGATCGCTCGGTTAAGTTCGGCGCGCATCTTCGCGGCCGTTTCCGGCAAATACGACGTCACTATCTCGCTGTCGTTCATTCCCTCACGGCTGAGCGCCAGTGCGTAGTAGTAATGAATCAGGTAGTTTTGAGAATTTGCGGCCACCGCCCGTTCGAGGCTCTGGCGTGCCTCATCCGGTTTACCCTCGCGAATGCGCAGGATACCAATGGAGGCATGGGCCATCGCCAGGTTCGGGTCAAGCTCCAACGCTTTTTTCAGATAGGCCTCGGCTTCAGGCCGGTTACTATGCAGAAGCAGGTCGCCAAGGTAAGCCTGGGATTCTGCTTCTGTCATCGGAGTGGCGTGCATTTCATCATCGAATACTATTTTGCTTTCAAACTCCCCTGATATGACCGGATAACGGTTTCGTTGAATATAGTTCTGCAGTTCGTTTTCCAGAGCTTCAAAATTCATCGAGAACGCTTTTTGAAAAGCCTGCTCCACCGCCACACTCGCATTGAGTAGCTCCAGAAACTTCTCCATTTGCGTCACCCGCTGGCCGTCCTTCCCGTGCAGCAGGTAATGCATCAGCGCCCACGACTCGGCGTAAAACATGCTGCGTTTGTCCCGTTCATTGTAATCGGGTGAATCGTGATTGACCTGGAAGAGAGTTCGGAGGGGCAGCAGCTTTCGCTCACCCAGCAGGTAGACATGGCCTAAAATGGGCCGGCCGAGGACCACTTTCTGATCGTCCGCGATGGCGAAGGTGCTGTAGTACTCAGCCAGTCCCTCGTTGAACCAGACTGGCACATTCCCGCTGGTAGCTTTGATGAGCAGGTGTGTGTATTCGTGAAAGATAATATTGAAACTGCTCTGCTCAGCACCCAATGATTCGGTCGTCAAGGTGATGTAGTTCACGTCTGGACCAGCC
>DATKIS010000686.1:0-3061 GCA_035543975.1 Pyrinomonadaceae bacterium | reverse complement strand
TGACTCGGGACGTAGGGTTGCCGCAGAGTAACCCGTTTGTGATGTCCTGCCGTTAGCATCGACCGACGACACTGCCAGACCGGTGTTGAAATCGTAGGTCGCGCTGCTGGTTACCTGCGCATAGGGATCTGACGGGGAGCCGCGCTTTTGCGACTGCGCATAGGCATACTGCGTATCGACCGTAAAGCTGAAGCTGGTTTGCTGGCAACATGAACTGCTGGCCGTCACAAGGTTACCGGTAACATCATAACTTCGCGTTTCCACAACCGGCACGGTGGCAGCTTCCGTGGTGACGTTTGCGTATGAGGTTACCTGAGTGAGGTTGCCCCGAATATCGGTGGCCTGGTTATACGGACAGTAAAAAATCTCAGAACAAGTTCCATTGCACGGTGTTTCCGGTGAACAGGTACCGTCGCAATCCGGATCCCCCCAGTTCGGCTCCCAATAACATTGACCCTCAGCGTCGGCGTGTGGATTGAAGGTTTGGTAGTGTTGCACGACATTCGGCGCCGCGGCGAGCGATTGGCCGTCGTATTGATAATCGGTCTTCGACACTCTAGCGCCGTCGCCGCCAAAAACTTCCACGGCGAGTGGCAGACTGAAAATGTGGCGACTGGTGTAAACACTGCTGTTTTGATATTGAGATCGCGTGGCACGCAGGAGCGCCCCTCCGTAGTCGTAGTTCCTTACTTCCGTGACCTGGTTATACAGATCATTGTCATAGGAAAACTCCGTAGCAGTCATCAGGCTGCGTTCATTTGTGGCTTCGACCCTACCCGGACGCGGTGATTCATATTGGCCCTGTTGCCAGGTCACACTGCTGCTCTGGAGCAAATTGTTGGCGGCGTCGCGAGTTTCGTCCTGGTAGACCAATCCATCCAGAAAGCTTCCCGGCGAGTTATGAGAATACTGAATGCTCCTGGTTCCGTTTGGTAGAGTAATAGTCACAGTTCTCGGAGATGCGTTTGGCTGTGATGAATAACTGGTGACAGCTTGATCGTCACTAGATCCGTCTCGTGTCCAACTCTCTGTCAACGTCGAGTAGGTTGGGGCATCGGTCAGATTACTGCTGGGAGGACCATTGGGATCGCCGGGATAGTGCGGATAATTGTAGACCTCTCTCCTGGTGGCCTGGCCGGAGCTAGTGATTGAGCCTTGTTCGGTAGGACCCTGAGAGGGTGGAACTGGTGTCGGTCCCGAGAAGGACATGCCTCTCGCTTCAACGGCTTTCGCCAGCATGCCGTAACTCGAATAAGCGTCGGAATCGCCAAACCAGTAACCCGTGTTCGTTCCTGGATAATAGACTGCCTCAAGCGCCCAGGGGTTCGACTCGCGTGCCCCGGCGGTCACGGAACTGCCAAAACCGAAGTTACTGTACTGGGCGATGTTCAGTTGCCGATAGGTTAGGCGTACCAGTGTCCTCGTGCCACTGCCCAATTGAGGCGCTGTGATCGCGCTCAGGAGATTGTTCGAACCGTAGTGGAAGTTAATAGATCTGCCGAGCGTGTCGAGGACCGTCTCGATCCGTGGTCCCGCGTTCTGAACATAGGTGATGGTGATGTAGTTGCCGTTTGGATCGGTAATACTGGTTGGATAGACCGCACCTGGTCCGGGCGCTCCATAAGTGATGATGGTTCCATTTGGTAATTTTGCCTCGGCAAAAAGGATGCCGCCGCCAATACCCGTGGTGTAAGTATAGTCGATGAAGCTGCCGTCGGTGGTGTGGCCAACAAAAGTAGTTCCGGTGGGAAATTCTGTTACCGTTCCGGTAAAACCGTGGCGCGTTCCATCGGCGTCAACGATCATGGCGCCGTTGTAAACACCCATCCCGAGAATCTTTCCGAAACCAAGCGACCAACCCGCCGCTGGCCAACCTCGATCCAAGTCATAGCTCAACTGCGAGCCCGCTTTATTCCAAAGCCGCGAGTTATAAGCCAGACCCAGCGAGATATCGATGCCGCGTCCCGGCAAGCCAATCACGGGCGCACCAACCTGGAAATTTCCGCTGCCCGCTCCATCGTCCACTGCGCCGCCAAGCGGACTGCCAACCCGATTTACTGGATCATCGGCACTGGTGTAGTTACTCGGATCCCAACTGTCACCGGGAAGTAGAGCTACGTTGGTAGCAGGGGACTCTGCGCTACGGGCGTGTGCGCGAAAGATCGATTCGCTTCGCTTTGATTTGTTCTTACCGGCCTGCGTTCGTTGCGCAATAGAATCTCTCGCACTGCTCTGCTTTGCGGAAGAGGATGAAGGTAAATCACGTGTCGAAACTTGCCGGGTGTTCGTGGGTGTGCTGTTCGGATCGATCTTAGCACCAGGCCGAACCACTACGGTCACACTGGCTTCCTTACCTGCACCCTCGGCGACAATTTTGAAAGAGCCTTCAGATATTGCCTCAAACGCGCCCTCCGGCGAGATACGCGCTCGCCTTCCTTGACCCTGACTTTTTTCCTTCCATTTGATCTTGACCCCGCCCACCGGTGAATTGTTTTCATCATAGGCTACGGCAGCGAAGGCGATTCGCTCGTTTCGATTTACGGTGACATCGCCAGGGAAGATTTGAATTCGCTGGACCCGGTCATCTCGATCTCGCTGTTTCTCTTGACTCTTGCCAGTTCCACGACCTTGCAGGAAATTAACTGCCGACTTTCTCAATTCACTGGCGCGAAACCAAAAGGCCAAACTAGCGCTGGATTCTCTGGCCAGCCCTACAATGGTCTGAGGCGCCGCCGGTGTCGATGTGGCCAGTATTGAGACAATCAGCGCTATTCCAATAACTTTGTTCGGTTGGAAAAGCCGCGAGGTTGATACAGTAAATCGGCGGCCGGCAGCACGTGACGATTTACCAAACGACCCTGTTGACTTAGCAAGGGCTCTAACTGATGTAATGGTGTGGACCAATCGAGTCTTAAGACACTTCATGAGGCACTCCTTATCCAAAGTCAGAAGCTATCCACCAAAGTTCTGAGGGCTCTATTACTGCAGACTCAGCAGCACCAGAATTTCGCCGCGACCTTTTGCCATGGGCTCGAGCGCTTTTCCGATCAAGGTGCCGGGA
>DATKIS010000685.1:0-2583 GCA_035543975.1 Pyrinomonadaceae bacterium | reverse complement strand
GTGAAGCGATAACCTTTACCCGCCGGATCTTTCTGGGCAAGCTCGACGCAGACGTAGTGTCGGACGGAGCCGCGCCGGTTTTTGCCACGTTTCAGTCGGGAGCTTATCGGCCGGACCAGGCGGCAAAGGGCAGTGGCGCCGCGGTTGAGGAGGTGCCCGTTGAGGTTGGTGAGATTCGGATGACGCCGGAAGCTCCTTTTCAGGAAGTGAAACAGGCCGTCGATTTGAGCAAGGCCGACATCATTGTGGCCGTCGGGCGCGGCATCAAGAGCAAAGACAATCTGGCCCTGGCAGAGAAGCTGGCAGAAGTGTTAGGTGGAGATCTCGCTGCGTCGCGTCCGATTTGCGATGCCGAATGGTTACCGATTGACCGGCAAATTGGTTCATCTGGACAAACCGTGGCGCCCAAGCTCTACATTGCTCTGGGAATTTCCGGCGCGATCCAGCATCTCGTTGGTATGAAAAACTCCGGGACGATTGTGGCAATCAACAAGGATCCGGAAGCGCCAATCTTCGATATTGCCGACTACGGCATCGTGGGTGATCTCTTCGAAGCTGTACCAGTGCTAACTGAGGAGATACGGAAGATCAAGGCCGGTGGCTAATTTATGCCTTGGCACCTGAATGGCTTAACGGGCGGCAAAGGCGATCCACGAATTCACACTAAACAACTCGAAAAGGAAATGCTTTGGTGTCGGTTCATGTGATTTCGTGGATCGCTCTCTTTGAAGCGTCATAGTTTGACCGTACTCTGCAATTCCTTCACTACCTCGTCCGGTTTCCAGTCGTTTCCTCTAAACACCTTAATAATCTTGCTGTCGGGTCCGACTATGGCAGTCCGCAGTGAGTGAATCACCGCCTCTTTTCCGGATTGGGTGTCCTTGTAATAACGCAGCCCGAAAAACTGGGCGATGCCCTTCACTTCATCCGCGGTTCCCGACGCGAATTCCCAGTGGTCAAACTTCTCGTCCGTATACCTGCCGGTATAGGCGGCCCCGTAACTACGCAAAACCTTCGGCGTGTCGTATTCCGGGTCAAAGCTGATACTCAGCAGATGCGTCTTCCCATAGGCCACGGGTTGTTTTTGCAACTCCTGGTCGATGGTCGCAAAGTTACCGCTCATCAAGGTGCACTGATCTGGGTCCTGGCAACGGGTGAAGATAAACGTCAGAAGCAGCGTCTTGCCCTTGTAGTCGTGAATCCGAATTGCTTTGCCGTCCTGATTCATCAGGCGGTAGTTTGGTACTTCGTCACCAGCCTTGGCTTCGACTACCTGGCCAGAGGCCGGACTCGGGGCCTCGGTGCTTTCTTTAGTGATTACCAGCCCTTCCAGCCACGACTGTGTCCCATCAACAACGTAGACAGCCGAAACATGATCGCCCGCGACTAGCACGTCAAAGGCCCAGTCGTCCCGGACGGTAAAGGGCATCGTCATGGCCGGCATGTAGTCCTTGATATCTTCGTGGGCGATGGTGACGGAATGTTGGGCTTTCTCAACCGAGACAACTTTGCCCCTGAAGTCGAAACGTTTCTCGGTGGGCGACCGAGCAGGTTTCCGTTCACAACCCGAGAAGGTGGTTCCGGCCAGTAATAAGAGTGTGATTAGTAATAGTTGAAGAGGTTTCTGGTTTTTCATGAATAGGGGTTCGTAAGATGACCGGGGCTTAGTATTTTCTCGCGGCGAAATTATCAGCCACCAGCGCCAATATTCCTAACGGTCAATTCGCGGTTCGTGTTCGTTCGTGGACCGCTTTTGTTTCTTCACTAACGAATTGATGTGGTCTCGGTGTAACCTAAGGTCTTAGAGTCACAGCTAACAACCGCAGGAAAACTCGGAAACGAAAACCGCAAATGCAGTCAACCAAGGACAGCCAGACAGGATTGAGTCATAGGGCGCAGTTGCTTGACGGCGCCGTCATTGCCGAACAGATCAAGGACGAAGTGGCGGCTGAAATCAGGCGATTATGGGCCGACCACGAGGTGAGACCGGGACTCGCAGCGGTCCGGGTGGGCGACGATGCCGCATCGGCGGTCTACGTCAGAAACAAGATGCGAGCGTGCGAGGAAGTGGGCATCCGCTCTGAGCATCATGCCCTGCCAGGAACGACCAGCGGACTTGAGCTTGCCGATCTGATCGAATCGTTGAATACGCGCGCCGACGTGGATGGCATTCTGGTGCAACTGCCGCTGCCCAATGCAATTGAAGACGCCGGAATAATCGAAGCGATCGATCCGTCCAAGGACGTTGACGGCTTTCATCCGATTAACATCGGCAAACTGTCGATGGGCCAGCCGACCTTCGCGCCTTGCACGCCGGCGGGAATAATCGAACTGCTCGACCGTTCCCGGATCTTAATCAGTGGAACCAACGCCTGCGTGGTCGGACGTAGCCAAATTGTTGGCCGGCCGATGGCCCAGTTGCTGTTGCAAAGAGATGCGACAGTGACGATTTGCCATTCGCGCACGCGTGACCTCGAAGCCGTTACCCGGCAAGCCGACCTGCTGATCGTGGCCATCGGGCGTCCTGGGTTTGTGGGCGGCGAGCACATCAAGCCGGGTGCCACGGTCATCGATGTAGGTATG
>DATKIS010000684.1:0-5724 GCA_035543975.1 Pyrinomonadaceae bacterium | reverse complement strand
CGGGCACTGGTAGGTGGTCGCGGCGGTGACTACCGCGAGCAGAACCACGGTCAACGTAGTTTGGACCAGCTTGATGAACCGGCGAGACGAGTTCATTGTCGTTAAGTTGCTGCCTGCGGGGAGTGTCGATGGATGTCTAAGATACGAGTCAAGGCAAACTAAAGTTCTTCGAACCTTCGGACTCGAAGGCCTGATTATACGAGGCGGTTTTCCGGTAACCAAGCGAACGATCCCCTAAATCACACGAATGAACACGAGGTCGTTAGTGTGATTGGTGGATCTTAGTGGATCTCAAATCGCTTTATCCCGCGAAGCCAATATCCACTCTGGGCAACAGGCGCTTGGGTTCTTAGCATCAACGCTCTGCAGTCAAACGCGGCAAATGTTCGTAACAGTGCTATGATCGGCCCACATTCTGAAAGTAGCGTTAATCCAATGAGGCGACCAATGAAACTCACGAAACTCGTAATCATTCTCTTAAGTGTCACCCTATTGGCCTCGGCCGGGGCTAGTCAGGACAAATCCACCGGCGGCTTAAAAGGCAAGGTCAAGGTGGAGACTGGCACCGCGTCTGGTGTGGCCGTCGTGGTCAGGCAGGGCGAACGCGAGGTTGCCCGCGGACTCACCGATAAGAAGGGGGAATTCGTCATTTCCCGTCTCTCACCCGGCCGTTATGGCGTCACGCTTCGCAAATCCGGACTCAGCGTAGGCACTATCGAGGATATCGAGGTTAAGGCCGGAAAGACCAAGTCGCTGGGAGATAATCTGGTGCTGGCGATTGACGAAGGAGCCATCGCCTTTATTCGCGGCAGCGTTTTTAGCGAAGATGGCCACAGCATGCCAAACGTGCGGGTTGAATTGTCGAGGATCCTGGATGATGGGACGTTGAAGAAGATTGACGGCCGCGTGAGTAACGAGATTGGCGCTTTCGTGTTTCGGCTCACGCCTGACGTCGCGAAGTATCGACTCACAGCGAAGCCCAGTGGCGGCGAACCCGTCAGCAAAGACGTGGAAATAGATGGTCCCGCAGTTTACCGGATCGCCCTGTCGGTTAAGCTCCCACCAAAATAATCCGTGAGGGCTGAGCGCAATGGTCCTGAACGCTGAAAGCGTTGGCAAATCCAGCCGGGTTTGTCCAAACCCTGGGGAAACAGAGCCTCGATTAGACTCTTCGCAACTCTGAAAGAGTTGCGGCGGTTTGGTGATACGCGAAACAGCGACGCAACTCTTTCAAAGTTACGTCCTCCTAAAATCAACCAAAGCTCCCAGGGTTGCCAGGGCGTAACCCTGGGCTGGAATAGCCAACGCTTTCAGCGTTAAGGTCCAGAAGCCTTCACCCATCCACACAGCTCTACCGGATCCAAACAGCCACCGCAGGCTGCTGCCGACCTTAAGACCGACGGTCATTCTTAACTGTTTTATATTTGGCGGGCGGTTTGAACTTGCTATAGGATGGCAAAAATCCTGAACCATGGAAGATCGTGAAGAATTCCTGACTTCTCGCCAGCTTGCCAAGGTGTTGCAAGTGAGCGAATCAACGGTGCGGCGGCTGGCTCGCATGCGCCGCATCCCGTCGGTTCGAGTCACGCCTCATATCATTCGCTTTCACCTGGATGCGGTGCGGGAGGCGCTCGACGTTCCCCGTTCGAGAATCCGCCATGGCGAGTTCACCGAACGCGTCGACGACGCTCAACTGTCGTTTGAGGACTTGATGGCTAGCTAAAGCGGGTGAATGGTGAATGGTAAATCGTTGGGGTCCCGGCGAATCTGACGCTACTCAGGCCTCCCATTTACCATTTACCGCTTGGGATTGAACTCTATCCACTGGTCACCCTGCTTAACGAACACTTTAGGTTGCCGAATCGGGAACTTGCGGGCAAACGCAGGATTCGTCTTCAGGAACTTGTTGATCGTACCGGTGTCGCCCGTCGCCACTCGCCATTTGCCGCCCTCACGCACGAGATATTGCTGCACCACTATCTTGCCTTCAGCCGGAAACGGACTGCTGACCCGTCCATAAAGCTCCGTGTCTGCCACGGCAATATTTCCGGCGACGCGCACGGCGCCAATATTGATTCGGTCCAGAACGTAGCGATCCTGCGCTCTACCCAAAGCCCTGATGAAACCATCGCGGGTCATTCGCGTTCGCGAAGAAGAGGGCAGGGAATCGTAGACTGATCCGTAGTTTCGCGATTGCAACTGTTGAAAAACCTGCTGCACGACCGCGCGAACGTCTGATTCTTCTGAAGCCAGTGAAGCGACGGCCGACCCCGGCAAGAAAACTACTGCCGTTGCCAGCAGCATTAGCGCTTTAATCTTAATTCTTTTCGTGTTCGTATTCTGAATCTTCCCCATCCTTGTCTTCCTCGTCGATCTGTTGGCGATCGGCTGCGTCAACTATTGCCTTCAATTGAATGCGGTAATTTAGGAACCAAGCCAGGATTCCTATAGTGGCCACCACAAAAGCAGTATCGAGATCACCTCGAAGCAAAAAGAGCGCGGCGGCCAATATACAAACACCTGACAAGATCATCCAAAATAGTTTCAAGGGGCAGCCTCACCTGTCACTTAATGCTCACGGGAATTACCAGATCGAGGGTCCCCGGAGGATAGCAAACCGCTTCATCGCATGCTTGGATGCGTAATTTAGCCGCCAGGGGTTGTTGGGCGGGCGTTGCTGATTTCTCGGCCTTAATAATGGCCCTTAGCTCATTGTCCCCTTCATAAACGGCCAACGGCTTCGCGGCGAAGATAAACTTCCGGCTGAGCGGTTTGGGATAGGTGACTTTGCCGGCTGACAGTCCATTAGCAGGTGGAACTTCCAGTGCGGTTGCGATCAGGTAGGGATACGTGGGTGGGTTCGCATTGATGTGATAACCGTTCTGAACAGTTAGGAGAACCACTGCTTCGCCGGAACCGCCTGCGGCAATCTCGAGTGGTTGCGGGGTTACCTTCACCACGTCGACCGACCTGACGTGCTTGTCTTCGGTAAGTGCCGGACTTGCGGCGGGCGTCGATGCAGTGGTGCTCGCCGAGTTCTCGGCAGGTTTTGAACAAGCGCTAGCAATGCACAGGAGTAGCAGGCAGAGACTGGTAATTAAGCTGGATCGAGTCATTGTTTCCTCAAAGAGTTTTTTGAAATTCAGGCTGGCGGCGAGTCGGATGCCGGATCTGCCGGTTTTGGTGAGCCAACATTCGACGGCCTCTTCCTGACGCGACGGAACACGAAACGGGCCAGGAACCATCCCGGAAGAATGATCAAAAGAAAGACGGGAATCATCACGATTACGAATCGGATGAGAAACAAAACAATCGCAATGGCGATCTCAACTGCATCTGCGACGGCTTGGCGGATGTTTCGGCCGAAGCCGGACGTATTCACGACGATCGCGTTGGGAGACTGAAGGGTAACGTTGATGGTAGACAGGCTGGCGCGGTTCTCGAGAAACCTCTTACGACCTTCAAGCCGTTCGATTGTAGTCCTGACCTCGGCAATTTGACGCTGCACTTCGAGCGCGTCAGGGACCTTACTGGCCTGTTTCATGATCTCGAGAAACTGAAGCTCGAGTGCCTGCTGCGTTTTGATGCGCGCCTCGAGGTCGATGAACTCCTCGGTTACGTCCTCGCCAGTCACCTTTTCCTGAAGGACCCGAGTGCCGGTGCTACGAATCTGATCCATAGCGGCGCCAAATTGAGTGGCCGGGACGCGGATAACGAGATTAACTTCCAATTCCTGCTTTGAGTCCCCAACCTGACGCAGCTTCGACTCAGAAGTAACCACAAACCCGCCCAACGACTCCGCGATTGAAGTTATCTTCCTTTGAACTTCGGCGGGAGTTCCTACTTCAAGTGTTAGTTCGGCGTTGCGAAGGATCTTACGATCCATCGCTTCAGCGGTAGACTGCGACTGGCCGGCTTGCTTGAGCGAAACCTGGGTAAGGTTAGGGTCCTGGTCACTGAGCGTTACTCTTCGTTCGGGGTCAGCCAGAGCCTGCGGGGCGGGCTTAGCCACCTCGTATGACATGTCTCGTTGAGCTCTCTGGACTGAGCCACAGCCGACGAATATGACGAGCGCGAATAACGAAAGGAGAGACTTGGGAAATTTCATTACCATCCTCCATCGCCAAAATTTGATTCGGCGATAGAACGACTGCCGCACCCGGTACTTGCGGATTGGTGAGTGGGAACTTGGGAAATTGAAGTCATTCCTCAGCTTCTTCAGTCGCGCCCGGCTTCTTGATGCCAAACTTTTCCAGGCGGTACTGCAACGTGCGGAACGTCAGGCCAAGCAGCTTGGCAGACTTGGTGATGTTGTAGTCAGTTTGCTCCATCGCCTGCATGATCAGGTCGCGCTCGACGTCTTCAAAACTGATACCTTCCGGGGGCAGCTTAAACGCGCCTTCCGAAACTGGACGAGACTCCTGACGAACTTCAAGCGGCAAATCATCGATGGTGATCTCGTCGCCCTCGCAGAGCAGGATGGCGCGTTCGATTGCTGACTCGAGCTGTCTTACATTGCCGGGCCAACTGTAGTCGAGCATTAGCTTGCGTGTTTCCGCGGTTAACCCGCGGACGAGGCGCGACGTGTTGCGCGTGTGCTTCTTGAGGAAGTAGTCGATGAGAACCGGAATATCTTCGCGGCGCTCACGCAGTGGCGGTACGTCAACCGAGAGAACGTTGATGCGATAGTAGAGGTCGTCGCGAAATCTGCCATCGGACACCATGGCCCGTAAGTCGCGGTTGGTGGCGGCAATTACGCGGACGTCCACGCTGATTTCGTGGACTCCGCCGACCCGCCGGATCTTTCTTTCCTGTAAAGCGCGCAGGAGTTTTGCTTGCATGGCGACGTCGAGCTCCGCAATTTCATCGAGGAACAAAGTGCCGCGGTCCGCGATTTCGAAAAGGCCTTTCTTCTCGGCATGCGCGCCGGTGAAGGAGCCCTTCTCGTGTCCAAAGAGTTCCGACTCCAGCAGGTTCTCGTTTATCGCAGCACAGTTCACTGCCTGAAACATCTCCTGCGCTCGTGGGGATTGGTTGTGAGTAGCGCGGGCGATCAGTTCTTTCCCGGTGCCGGACTCACCGCGAATCAGCACCGTGGAATTTGAACGCGCCACCTTGAGTATCATCCTCTTGACGGATTCCATCTTGGGTGACGCGGAAACAATCTCAGTGTCGAGAGCGTCGAGTCGAGCGAGGGCGCGATCGATAGTCGCCAGCAACGCGGCCTTGTCGTAAGGCTTCTCGAGGTAGTCAAAAGCGCCGCGGCGCAAGGCTTCCTTGGCTGACTCAATCGATCCGTGAGCAGTCAGGAGAATTACAATGATTGAAGAATCCAGACCGAGCAGATGCTGTAGCAATTCGATCCCGTCCATCCCGGTCATTTTCAGATCGGTTAACGCGAGATCGAATCTCCGATCCTTGGCAAACTTTATCGCTGCCTCTCCGGAAGAAGCGGTCGTAACGTCGTAACCTTCCCCGGAAAGAATCATCTCCAGGATTTCTCTCTGCGATTTTTCGTCGTCTACTACGAGTATGGTTTTGCGAGCCATATTTTTGAAGGATGAAGGACTTCCTACTTCATCCTTGTGTCCCCTTCCTCTTCTGAATCTGTAGGCAGAATAATAGTAAAAGTCGTGCCTTCGCCTTCTTTTGAACTTACGCTGATCGATCCACCATGATCATCAATTGCTTTTTTCACAATGGCAAGTCCAAGACCGGTGCCGG
>DATKIS010000683.1:0-4098 GCA_035543975.1 Pyrinomonadaceae bacterium | reverse complement strand
AAGATGCCCAAGCTGCAAACGTCCTGCACCATCATTTGCACCGACGGCATGGTGGTCACCACGCAGAGCGAAGAGATTGAAAAAGCGCAGCGCGCCATGATGGAGTTTCTGCTGGCAAACCATCCACTGGATTGCCCGGTTTGTGATCGCGGAGGTGAATGCGAACTGCAGGAGATGGCCTTTGACTGGGGCGGCCTGGAAGAGCGTTTCACCGAGAAAAAGAATTACCGTCCGGAAAAATATCTTTCGCCGATGGTGGCCAACGATCCGCAACGCTGCATCCTCTGCAAGCGCTGCACCCGCGTTTGCGATGAATGGATGGGCGAGGACGCAATCGAAGCGGGGGGGCGCGGTGCGAACACGGTCATTGGAACTTACGGCGGCTGGCTCGACTGTTCACAGTGTGGCAACTGCATCGAAGTTTGCCCCACCGGCACCCTGCTTGACGCTACTTATCGTCACCAGGCTCGCCCCTGGGAACTAACCCAAACAAAGTCTACCTGCACCTATTGCTCAGACGGCTGCCAAATGTCCCTGGGTTCGCGTAGTGGCGAGTTGACACGGATCGTGGCGCGCGACCGCTATGTCAACGGGCTCAATGGTGAGTTTCTTTGTATCAAGGGACGCTTTGGCCATCCGTTTGTGAACCATGACGAACGCATCCGCACGCCGCTGATTCGTTACCAGAAAGGCGGCCGGCTGATACCGGCGACCTGGGATGAAGCTATTCGCCACGTCGCCAAGAATCTTGATGCCGTGGTCGACGCCCACGGTCGTGACTCGCTCGGCGTCGTCGGCAGCCCGCGAATTACCAATGAAGCCAACTACCTGCTCCACAAGTTTGCGACGGAGTTGGTCGGCACCAATAACTACGCCAGCACAGATGCGTTTAGTTTGAAGCCCTTCTTCGACAATCTCGGCGGGTTGTTAGCCACTCACCGGGATATTCGTTACGCCAAAACCATTCTGCTGATTGGCGGAGAGCCGGAAGAGCTGCAGCCTTTGACGGGCAAGCAAATTCGGCAGGCAGTCAGAAACGGCGGCGCGAAACTCATCGTCGTTAATTCAGTGCCGATTAGATTGGTGGAACAGTCGGCGCAGTTTATCCACATCCGGCCGGGCACGGAAAACGCCGTGGCGCTGACTTTGGCGAACGACTTCTACGACGGACAGGCCGCCGGCAAACTGGGCATTGAAACCAGCGAACTGCAAACTCTGCGACAGACAATAGCCGACACCCAGGGCGATGTGGTGATCATGTTTGGCGGCGAATTGAGCGCCGACGCCCAGGCCGTGCTCGCTCAATTGCCTTACGCTTTCAAGGGCGAAGGCCGTCGGGTGTTATTGCATCCACTGCCGCTCTACAACAACAGCGTGGGTGCTCACGACATGGGACTCGATGGCGGGGCAATGAACGCCATCCAAATGCTCGATGCGGCGGGTGACGCAATTCGCGGGATGTACATCGCGGGAAGTTTCCTTCCCGAACAGTTAGCCGGACGCGAGGAGGCTTTGGCTAAACTCGACTTCCTGGTAGTCCAGGAGCTTTTTGAAACTGCCACGACGGCGCACGCCGATGTCGTGCTGCCGGCCGCCTCGTTTGCTGAGATTGATGGCACCTACACCAACAACGACGGCTTGGTGCAGCGAGTTCGCCAGTCGATTCCGCCGGTGAACCAGTCGAAATCTGACTGGATGATCACGGCGCAACTGGCCCTCGAGCTGGGGCTGGATTTCAAGTTTGAGCTGTCGGCGAGTGCGGTCTTCAATGAGATTGCCGAGAGTATTCCGTCGTATGAAGGACTCCGGTATCCGGTTTTGAAAGATGAATCGAACCCGATCCAGGCGAAGTATCAGATAGTCGAACAGAAGGACATGGCCACGGAGATGGTTGGTCTGCGTCAGGCGATCCAACATTTGCCTGACGATGGCGAGAAGAGTACGGAAACACCGCGGGTCGGTCACGAGCTTTTTAAGATTGGGACCTTGACGGACAAGGTTGGACAGTTTCATTTGCTGGCCGCGGGCAATCCCCGGCCGGAGACTGTCAGAGTTTCACCTTTGTACCAGATTACGATTGACGCTGGCCTGCGTCAGCCAGCGGAAGCGATGACGGGTAAATAGTGAATGGTAAATAGTAAATAGACTGGCCTCCAGTGGCTTTCATTTACCATTCACCATTCACCATTTACCATTTACCAAAACATGGACTCTAACAATCCATACATTCACTCAGTAGTGCTGATCGTGGCGATCTCGATTGCCTTTCTGACGATCATGCTGCTGTGTGCCGTGACGGTGCTGATGGAACGCCGCGTTCTGGCATTCATCCAGGGACGCGTCGGCCCCAACCGGGTCGGTTATGGCGGCGTGCTCCAGCCCTTTGCCGACTTCATCAAGACCATGATGAAGGAAGACCTGATCCCTGATCAGTCGACCAGATTTGTTTTTATGTTGGCCCCGGTGATTGCCATCGTCACAGCGATCATGGCCATCGTCATCTATCCGTTCGGGCCTACGATTACGATTCCCTATCTCGGCACGTTTCCACTGGTCATCGCGCGCTTTGACGTTGCGCTCCTCTACGTGCTGGGAGTCACTTCGGTAGGCGTTTACGGAATAGCACTGGCGGGCTGGTCGTCTAACAACAAATACAGCTTGATGGGCGGACTGCGCTCGGCCGCGCAGATGATTTCTTATGAACTGGCCCTGGGCCTGTCGCTCATCGGCATAATTCTGATTTCCGGCACTCTCGATCTCTATACCATCGTCGAACAGCAGTCAGGCTGGTACGGCATGAATTGGAACATCTTTTATCAGCCGCTGGCATTCATTCTTTACCTGATCGCCGCCATAGCCGAGACCAACCGCGTGCCGTTTGACTTACCGGAAGCAGAGACCGAACTAGTCGCAGGTTTTCATACCGAGTATAGCTCCATCAAGTTCCTGCTCTTTTTTAACGCCGAGTACATCAACATGATCACGGTATCCATGTTGGCGACCACTTTGTTCCTTGGCGGTTGGAATGGGCCGGGGGTAGCGCAATTCCCATTGTTGGGAGTCCTCTACTTTTTCGGCAAGATATTGTTTTTTCTGTTTTTGTACATTTGGCTGCGAGGGACGCTGCCACGCTTTCGTTTCGATCAGCTGATGGATTTCGGCTGGAAATTTTTGCTGCCGGTCGCGATTCTGAACATCGTAGTGACCGCGACAGTTCTGTTTTTCACGATGTCTTAAAGGTGAGTAAATGGTAAATGGTGAATGGTAAATAGGAGCTAACCGACAAAGCGATTGGAGATCGTTGCCGGTAAGGAGGCACCGACCATTTACCATTTACTATTCACCATTTTACCAATTCTTAGATGACCACGATCTTATTCATATTGTTTGCCGGCATGGCCATTGGATGCGCAATTGCGATGGTCGCGCAAAGCAACCCGCTCTACAGCGCCATTTCGCTGATCGGTGTGTTCATCGCGCTGGCTTCCCTTTACGTGACGCTGGCGGCGCCCTTCATTGCCGCTGTGCAGATCATCGTTTACGCCGGGGCCATCATGGTGCTGGTCATCTTTGTCATCATGCTACTCAACGTGGAAGACGAGGAGCCTCGCCGGAAGCGACTCCGGTTTCTGGTGCCGGCGTCCATTGGGATGGCGGCCGTGCTGATTGCTGAGACTGCGTTCATTCTCTATTCCGTCCAGGCCACCGAGTCGAACCTGCCGCGGGCCGGTTCAAACGTGGGATTGACCCAATCAATCGGGGTCGGACTGTTCACTCAATACCTGCTGCCCTTTGAGATCACATCGGTACTGCTGCTCATGGCCATCGTGGGCGCGATGTCTTTAGCTCGTCGAAACACGATCTTGTCGGACACCGCCCGCGTTGTCCCCGGAGCGCAGGTCCTGTCGATGGATCTGCTTAACCCAGGCACCACCGGCAATGTCGGCTCAGTAGAAACCGACACCACCGAGGAAGCAGCGCACCTGCTGGGCGTTGATTTTCACCAAGACTCGGAGGACCGCGAGTAGAACGACCATGGAACCACAGCTGTCCTGGTATCTGGCTCTGTCAGCCATTCTGTTTACGATTGGCGCCGTC
>DATKIS010000682.1:0-2926 GCA_035543975.1 Pyrinomonadaceae bacterium | reverse complement strand
CCGATCCCGCCAATGCGGGAGGGCGTCCAGGTGAAATACCGATCGACCAGGTCTTCGCTAAGGCCAATGGCCTCAAAAATCTGAGCGCCGCAATAGCTTTGATTGGTCGAGATGCCCATCTTGGAGATGACCTTGACGATGCCTTTGTTAATCGCCTTGATGTAATTCGCAATCGCTTTTGGCCCGTCCACACCCGGCAACAGCTCTCGCACGACCATGTCTTGCAAGCTTTCGAAGGCCAGATAGGGATTGACAGCCGCGGCGCCATAACCCAGTAACAATGCAAAGTGGTGGACCTCGCGAGGCTCACCGCTTTCAATCACGAAGCCGACCTGGGTGCGCGTACCCTGCCGGATCAAATGGTGGTGAACGCAGGCGACCGCCAGCAAAGCGGGGATTGCCGCCTGTTCACTGGTCGCATTCCGGTCCGAGAGAATGATAATCCCGAAGCCCCGGGTGATCGCCTCACTCGCCCGATGGCAAAGTTGGTCAAGAGCACTTTCCAAACCCCGTCCGCCCGCCGCAACTTCAAAGAGCATCGGCAGGGTTGTTGACTTAAACCTCGAATCGCCCACGCGGTTGTCCGGGTCAGCCAGGTGTCGGAGCGTTTCCAGTTCCTGGTTAGTGAGAATGGGGGACGGCAGTTTGATTTGCCGCGCGCACTCAGGCGTCGGCTCCAACATATTGGCTTCGGGACCAATGCTGGTGTCCGTCGACATAATGAGTTCTTCGCGGATTGCGTCGACCGGTGGGTTGGTAATCTGCGCGAAGAGCTGCTTGAAATAGTTGTAAAGCAGTTGCGGCCGCTCAGAGAGCACCGCGATCGGAGTGTCAGAACCCATCGAACCAATCGCTTCGTTGCCGTCGGTGGCCATCGGAGTAAGCAGCACTTTGAGCTCTTCGTTGGTGTAGCCAAAGGCCTGTTGCCGTTGCAGCACAGTCAGGTGATCCGGATCGGGCGGCAAGGGCGGACTCGGCAGTTCGTCCAGCCGGATAACGTTGTCGGTGAGCCACTGACCATAGGGATACTCAGTAGCGATCTGCTGCTTCAACTCTTCGTCGTCAACTATCCGGCCGGCCTCCGTATCAACCAGGAACATCCGGCCTGGCTGCAAACGTCCTTTCGACAAGATGTCGGCGGGTGGAATATCGAGCACCCCCACTTCCGAAGCCATCACCACCAAGCCGTCCTTCGTCACGTAGTAACGCGAGGGCCGCAACCCGTTACGATCGAGCACCGCGCCGATGCGCACCCCGTCGGTGAAGGCTATGGACGCCGGCCCATCCCAGGGCTCCATCAGGAAGGAGTGGTACTCATAGAACGCCCGCTTCTCCTCGCTCATCGACTCGCGCAGTGATTCATGATCTCCCCAGGGCTCCGGGATCATCATCATGATCGCGTGTGGTAACGAGCGGCCGGTCAGCGTCAACAGTTCCAGCGCGTTATCAAACATGGCAGAGTCGCTGCCGTCCGTGTCTATGACCGGAAGAATCTTGTTTATCTCGGGGCCGAAGAACCTGGATTCGAACTTGCTTTCGCGGGCCCGCATCCAGTTGATGTTGCCGCGCAAAGTATTGATTTCACCGTTATGGGCGATGTAGCGATAGGGGTGGGCCCGGGCCCAACTCGGAAAAGTATTGGTGCTGAACCGCGAGTGGACCAAACCCAAGGCGGACACCACCAACTTGTTTCCCAGTTCAGGGTAGTAAAGCGGCAGTTGATCGGCAGTTAACATTCCCTTGTAGACAATCGTCCGGCAAGAGAGACTCGAAACGTAGAACATGCCACGCTCGTGGATACCGCGTTTAGCGGCCTTGGTGATCCGTTTGCGAATTACACAGAGCTTTCGTTCAAACGAAAGGTCGTCGGAGATATTTGCGCCGCGGGCGATGAAGATCTGTCGAATGACCGGTTCTGAAGCCGTTGCTGTCCGACCAAGTGAAGAATGGTCTGTCGCCACGGTGCGCCAACCCAGGACCGTCTGACCCTCTTCCCACACGATTTCTTCAAACGACTTCTCACACTCCCAACGGCTTTCCTCTTCGGTGGGCAGAAAGACCATCCCGACCGCGTACTCACCTGCGTGGGGAAGCGCTATCTCCAGCCGGGCGCATTCGGAGGCGAGAAAGTCGTGGGGGATTTGAAGCAGGATGCCCGCTCCATCGCCGGTATTCTCTTCGCTGCCACTGGCTCCGCGATGCTCAAGGTTGAGCAGGATGCGAATAGCTTTCTGGACTATGTCGTGAGACTTGCGGCCCTTAATGTCCACCACGAAACCCGTGCCACAAGCGTCATGCTCGAAGCGCGGATCGTACAGGCCCTGTTTCGGTGGAAAGCTCATTCTTTTTAAGTGCCGGGGACGACTTCTTAAGTGCTGGGGGACTGAGTGCTGAGTACTGAGTACTTGGTACTCAGGACTCAGTACATGTGGACGCTGAATGCAAGAAAGCCACCAACTGGTTCGTTGATGGCCTGTGCAAGAGTTCCACGTGTAAGCAGCAGGCCACTAGGTGCTGTCCTTTGTTACGAGTAGTGAAATGGTAATAGCCGCAATTGTGGTCATGGTCTGTTTCACTGAATTCATGCTGGTGGTTCGGACACTCCTGGGCGGTTAGTCAATGCAGTTCGATCACATTGACTGGCACGAAAGAAGTGTACTGGCACCGCAATCTACCGCGTTCGGTGCCGCTTTGCATAATTGATAATTTTTACCTGCTCATAAATCTCGCGCTATGGAGTGCCGTCTTATTTTGGAGTGCGGCGGCTTGACGCCGCTTTAGTCCGCGGCGGCTTGACGCCGCTTTGGTCCGCGGCGGCTTGACGCCGCTTTGGTCCGCGGCGGCTTGACGCCGCTTTAGTCCGCGGCGGCTTGACGCCGCTTTAGTCCGCGGCGGCTTGACGCCGCTTTAGTCCGCGGCGGCTTGA
>DATKIS010000681.1:0-6372 GCA_035543975.1 Pyrinomonadaceae bacterium | reverse complement strand
GCCGCCGATCGTGGGAAATCTCGATCCGGTCAAACCCGCAGCGGAGCAAGGCTGACTGAATAGTCTGCTTGTCGAAGTAGAAAAAATTTTCCGGGCGCCATTCGGTCCATTGACTGCGAAAGAACTGCGCCGACCAGCTATCCATCGAAGGCGTAACCAGGAAAAGCAAAGCATCAGGCTTCAGCACTGAATGCAGTTGCTCCAGGGTTGCGATGGGATTTGCACATTTGTCTAACTGAAAGATTACCACCGCGCAATCGTAGTGCTCTTGCGGCAGGTTCTTGCGCACCAGCTGATGGACATCTGAGACAATCTCGATTTCAAACCCTTCTTGCTTCACCGCCGCAATGAAGGGATGTGCTTTCGGCGCCAGCAGCAACATCCTGGATCCGGTCGGCTTATGCTCTCTCAATACTTCGACGTAGTTCTTTGCTGCTTCCTGCTCGGTGAGCGAACTAGCTAATTGGCCGTTATCTCCGAAGGGGTCGTGGCTGGTGCTCTTACCGTAGAAGTCTCTGATTTCCGAATCCGTGGGTTGCGGGCGCAACATCGTGAGGCCGCAGTTTGTGCAGCGATGGACTCGAGCGCAATGTCTGAGAAAGAGGTAGGTCTGATGCTCAAAGCTACAGAGGGGGCAGGAGCCTAACGACTCAGCCCATACAGCTCTCTCAGATTTCACCTGAATGTTGGTTGTGCGGGGCGACAGGATCTCTCGTTAACTCCTGAATCCGAGAATGCCATAAACTCGTTGATGTTTACCGATATTGGCATCTTACGCAACCTCTCCGGCAAGGCCTTTAACAAAACGTTGAATTCGCGAGCGGCTTCGCACCCTCGTAGGGGACCATGGCTTCTAGTCGCTGGTTTTGAGATAGATAACCTGGAAGGGGGTCTCGACGGTTGGCTGTAACGTGAAGTGACTTTGCTCAAGCTGTTTGACAAAACTCTTATACTGCTTGTGGCGGATTTGATCGAACTTCATGTTGATGAGGACTGCCCCAATTTCGAATCGGGATAAATACGCAGCAACCTCAGAATTATCGATGGCGGACAGCAGATCGCTGGTCCTGCCGGGCCCAAACGAGTCGCCCACAGTTACGATGTTGCGTTCCCTAAAATAGAAATTCAGCTCCCCGCATCCAACCGCAAGGACACGTTGATGCTGGCGCCCATTGGCATACATGCTGTTAACGATACTCTGCGTAGAAATATAACCAGGCACTCGCTGTTTGAAAAAAACTTCTTTGTTTTTTAGGCTCTTAGATAAATCCAGGTAGTTCCTTTGAAAGTTGTCTCGATAGAATTCTTTTGAGATCGGGCTTGGCACGGGCAATGCCAGCAGCAAGAAGAGCAACACCATCTGGAGGGCTAGCGCCACAACTCTTTTTCTTGGCGCGATTGAATCAAGGTAACGAGTCGCAAAATTAAAGCAGACACCGAGGTAACCCAGATAAACCGGGGCCAAATGCAGAAAGTAGCGCGCCAGCGCAGAGACGCCGAGCCAACTGATCACCAGATAGACAACGACGATGTTAAGGTAGAGGAAACCGGCGCCAACACTTCTTCTGAAACCCTTGACTAGCATCGGGAATAAAGTTGCCAAAGGCAGATAAAGCAGCACAACGCTTAAGTTCGTGCCCGGCTCCCGAAAGCTAAACGAGGTTGTTTTCGTGAAGAGATTGATAGGCAGCAACAAGATAGCGGAGGTCTCTTTCGGAATACGCAGTATACTTTTTTGCCTCTCATAATCTAGTTGTGACCAGATTCTGTCGCGCCCTAAGACCATTAAGTTCAGGACGGGGGGTATGGGATCGCCGACCACAATAAAATTCCTCAGATACCATGGTGCGCTCAACAATAGTAGGAGAGAGCAAAGCGCCAGCATGTGTGAGATTCTTTTGTGCTGCCGGCGCAATACCAGAATAAGGGAGAAGGCAAAGAGCGGCAGACACAGAAACAGGGTTATTTTCATGCCTATGCAGAAAGCAGCGATCAGCAACAGGTCAATCTGATAATTTCGCGAATCACCCTTTAAGCTTAGGTAGGTGCAAAGCACGGGTACCAGGATAAAAAGCCCTATCGGAACGTCTATGTAGCCAATCCTGACATATTTCAGAAACACTGGGGATAGAGCGAGCGTCAAGGGCAAAACCGTGTTCTTGAATGCAATGGTAAACCGCAACCACCGACCCACGATCCCCTGCGTCGTTGCATCTTCTGCAATCAGGACATAAACACCCAGGCCCGAGAGCAGGCCACACAACCAGGTCGCAAAATGACAGAGCTGGCTTAGCTTGAGCACAAACATCAAGGCGTAAATTAGAAGGAAATTGTTCGCGTAATAAGGGAAGCGCAGGAACTCGTCCGCATAGATTCGTCCAGCGTTGGCCCAATCGACGGCATAAGCCAGGTGATATGAAACGCTATCCCCGTCGGTCGGGGGCAGGATTGCCGGAACCGAAAGTAGCAGGAACGCGAAATAGATGATTATCGTCGGCAAGCTCCACGCTCGCTTGATGCTTTGAAGCCGGCCCGCCCAGAAAGCAATTGCGAAGACATTCTCATGCTTGATTAGTTTGAACAGCAGGACCTCGAGGGCCAACCAGAACAGGAGAGCGCCGAGATTGAGTAAACCGATGAAACCCAACAGCACTAAAACAAATCCGGTTATGGCAATACCGGTGGTGGAGGTAATTACCAACTCAGCCATATGATGCCGGCTGTTGGTGGGCTCATGATCGAAGTCTGGCCGCGGCCGTTCCACTCTGACTAGCGTACCGGTGACAAAGCAATAGAGCCAGAAAACGTGGATACAGGTAAAGGACCAAAGGAGTTGATTGAAAACAAGCATGAGATCGTCGTTAGCCGCGTGGACGGATGGCAAGATGGTACATTTTGCGAGCTTTTAGAAATGTCAGCCCGAGCGTTGGACGAGTTTTACCGGGATGTCCGGGGCAGTCTCTTTTTCGCTCAGGCCGTACTTCTCAAACCCTGAGAACTGACTGTTATCCTCAACACGAAAGAGGCCATCACCCTTTTCCAGCCTAAAAGAGGTAATCTGCTCCGCGATAAGGCCCAGCATAAATATGATCAGCGAAGAGTTCATCATGAGATGAGACATGTTGGTGAATCGCCCAAAAAACCAGTATGTGTAGAAGTACCAACCTACGCCCAGAAGGAAGGTCGCAAGACTCACGGGAAGAAAAACTCGGAATGGTGAGAAGGTCATCGCGATCTTTACGATGATGAGGAGAAACCTTGTGCCATCTCTCAGGGGTTTTATCTTACTCGTTCCAATTCGAGCCCTGGTTTTGATCGGGACATACTTTATCGAGCGTCCTGTTCGAAGAAACGCGAGCGTAGTGGTTGATGGGTATGAGAACGTGTTGGGTAACATATCACAGAAACGGAGCGCGTCCGGTCGTCTCACCACCCGAAACCCGCTGGTGAGATCCGCTATTGGAACACTCGCAACCAACGAAGCAAACCAGGTGAGAACCTTATTGGCGACACTTCGGTGGAATGAAACTACCGAGCTTCTTTGTCGTGCCCCAATGACCATATGGTAGCGGTGTATGTAGGAAAGCATGCGAGGTATGTCGTGGACGTCGTGCTGTCCATCGCCATCCATAATGACGATTACTCTTCCCTGAGCATTCCTGATTCCCGTCTTCACCGCTGCACCGTTTCCGATGTTGTAGGGATGCGAGACCACTTGAGCACCAGCAGTCGCAGCGACGCGAGCAGTCGAATCAGTGCTGCCGTCATCAATCACGAGTATCTCGTATTGGTCGAGTTCAAGCTCTTGAATCCCCAGAACGGTGTCACCAATAGCCCCTTCTTCGTTAAAGGCCGGAATGACGATTGAAATCATGAGGTCGTCTTTTTCTCTCATATACTTTTTTGATGTGCTAAGTCGCGCGGAGGAACCTTCTCTTTCTAATCATACACGCCAAATCTCAGCGCCCCTGAGATCAGATTAGGATCGGTGGTCAGAGTAGCCTTCTTTCGATCTGAGCATCCCGGCTTCATAGGGGGAGGATTACGAAGGTTGTATCATATTTCTTATTGGTAGTCCGTGAAATGTTTCGTTCGAGACCCGAAGAACTCATTAGGGAACAAATGATGAAATCAAATGAAGGCAAAACTGAAATTAGCGCCAGTAAACCAACCTTGGTCCTTTCTTTTCTTAATCCGTCGCGACGCGCATTTTGGTTGCCTGGACTGATGGTCGTCGTATTGGTGCTGGTTAGTTGCTCTGAGCCCGACACGCCGGCAACATCGAGCACAAACACACGCATCACTGGCCCACTAACTCTTAGTCGAATCATTCCGTTGGATGCACGGGCTCGTCAGGGGTTCAATGTTCAACCTAACGGGGAGTCAGCATTGTCAGCCATTGGTGAGAACGCTCTGCCGGATACAGTCATTATCTTTGATAGTAAGCCACTAATAAGTGTTTATGGAGGCCCGAGTTTGGTTACAGCGTTTGTACCTGGCGAGTTAACCGAGGATCCGGGGCGCTATGAGGTTTATCTCCAGAATGGTGCGAACGAATCAAACCGCCTTGTGTTTGAGGTCAAGCCGTAAGCAAATTGCCAACAACGCAGCAGACAGGCCGGTCGGTGGGGCCTTAGTTGGTCTTGAGATAGATAACGGTCCCCGCCTCGACCGGCTGTTGTAAAGCAAAGTGGTTCAACTCGAGCTGTTTGACAAAGTTCTGCTTTTGCTCCCTGGTCATTTGGTTGCGTGACTGGCTTACCACGACGGCCCCGATGTCGAATCGAGACAAATACTCGGCCAGCGCTGACCTATCCACGGTGTTCATTAAGTCGATGTATCTGCCGGGCCCAAACCAATCACCTACGTTGACCACATCTCGCTCTCGAAAGTAGAAAGACAGATTCTCAAATCCTACCGCCAGCACGCGTTGCCTCCGGCCGTTCTCAGTAGACAAGGCGTTCATAACCGTCTGGGCTGACCTGTAACCTGGCAAGCTCAGGCCGAGAAATTCCTGCTTCTTTAATAAATGTCCGGGCAGGTCCAGATAGTTCGCTCGAAAGGTTGTTCGATAGAATTCAGTGGCCGTCGGACTGGGATACGGCAGTGCCAGCAAAATGAGCAGGAGCAAAGTTGACAGGGCCAACGCCAGCGCCCGTTGTCTCGCGGCCAGAACCGAAACATAGTGGATCACGACGTTAAAGCCGACCCCGAGAAAGCCTAAGAAGACAGGGAACAGGTGCAGAAAGTAACGCGCAGCTAGTGAAATCCCCAGCCAGTTAATCAGCAGGTAGATCACAGCAAGGTTGAGGTAGAAAAAGCCCGCCCCCGCCTTGCTTCTGAAACCGCGGAAGGCCACTAGCAACAACGTGGCAAAAGGGAGGTAAAGCAGCACGACGCTGAGGTTCGTACCTGGCTCGCGAAAGCTGTCGGAGTTAGTGGCGCGGAATAGGTCGATTGGTAACATCAAAGCCTGGCTGGCATCTCGAAGCTTCGGCAGATCGCCTTTCATGTTCAGATAGTCTCCAGGTGTAAAGACACTATCGCGGCCTTGCAGCATGAAGTTCAAAACGGGATGAATCGGATCGCCCACCACCACAAAATTCCTTAAGTACCATGGGGCGCCCAGCAGAACGAGGACAGCCGACCACGCCAGCACGTGGGAGAGTTTTCTTTTTTGCCGGCGCAAAACCAGGATGAGCGAGAGAAGAAACAGGGGCAGACAAAGAAAGAGAGTTATCTTCATCCCGACGCAGAAGGCAGCAGTCAGCAACAGGTCGAGTTCATAGTTGCGCGACTCTCCTTTAAGGATGAGGAACGTGCAAAGAACCGGGACCAAAACAAACAAGCCTATGGGCACGTCAACGTAGCCAACATTCAGATAATTCAGGAACACGGGTGAGAAGGCGAGGGTCAAAGGAAGTAGCGAGTCCTTGACGTTGAGAATCACCCTGAAAAATCTCCCGATGTTTGCCGTCCGTGGCCCGTCGTCTGACACCAACACATAGATACCCAAGCCCGAAAGTAAGCCACACAACCAGGTAGCGAAGTGGCAGAGCTGGCCAAACTTCAACACAAACATGAGTGAGTAGATCAGAACGAAATTGTTGGCGTAATAAGGAAACCGTAGAAACTCGTCCGCGTAAATTCGTCCAGCGTGGGCCCAATCAACCGCGTAGGCCAAGTGATACATGATGCTGTCCCAAAAAATGGGTGGGAGGCTGGAGGGAAGCAAAAGCACCAGGAACACTACGTAGATGATTAGGGATGGCAGGCTCCAGGCTCGCTTAATAGTAAGAAACCGGCGTCTCCAAAATGGCCGGCCGAAGACCTTCTCATGTTTGATGAACCTGAAAAGGAGGATCTCAATTA
>DATKIS010000680.1:0-2309 GCA_035543975.1 Pyrinomonadaceae bacterium | reverse complement strand
CTCATAAAGCGCAAGAAACTCCACGTTGCCGTCCGCACCATGAATCGGCGATTCGATTAGGCCTCGTGCTTCAAACGCTAAGAGCGCGGCCGCGGCATTAACCTCCTGGATAACGCGGGTGTGTTTCTCAGGATCTCGTACGATGCCACCCTTTCCGACTTCCCCTCGTCCGACTTCAAATTGTGGTTTGATTAGCGTGATGAACCTTCCCGACTCAACGAGCAAAGGCACAATCGCGGGCATGACTTTGGTGGCGGAGATGAACGAGACGTCCATCACTACGAGGTCAAAAGCGGTTTCAAAGTCGTCGCGTGTGAGATAGCGAGCGTTTACACCTTCGCGAACCTCGACGCGCGGGTCAGTCCGGAGTCGCCAGTCGATCTGATTGTGACCTACATCGATTGAAACGACTTTGTGCGCCCCGTGTTGCAGGAGGCAATCGGTAAAGCCGCCGGTAGAAGCACCCACATCGAGGCAGGTCAATCCCTCGACATTGATCTTAAACTCGCGTAGCGCGGCCTCGAGCTTTAAGCCGCCACGGCCCACGTACCGTGCTGCCGGATCGTCGCCGCCCTTGATGCGAATTTCAGCGTCTGGGGGGACCAGATCCGACGGCTTATTAATGCGTTGTTCGTTAACGAGTACCACACCGGCCATCACCAAAGCCTGAGCTTTCGTGCGCGACTCAACGAGTCCTCGCGTAACCAGCACTTTATCCACTCGCTCGTGCTTCATTGGGTTTTACTTTACCGCAAAACCCAACCGGGTCGCCTGCTGAACTGAGTTGACCGAAGCAGAGTGTGTCAGGCTTGCCGGCGTGAACCCTGGGCGATCGCGCGAGGCCTTTCATTGAGTTCCAGGGCGGCCGCGCAGTCGCTGCAGAGCCAGACCAGGATGTGCGATGCATCCGACCAGAAGAAAGAGCTGACTTTGGCAGCTACCTTCATGGCCTGATTGACTGGTAGAAGTTGGAGGGCTTGTACATATACGACGCCGTTATAGAGTTCTCCTTCGGCGCCATCCTCTCTGTGAATACACTCCCGTTCACGAAACGTCTGTTTCTTCATGGAAATACCCATTCCTCGCGTGTCAGCGCGATGTATGAACCGTCAATAAAAAGTCGGGGTTTAAAAATGAGAGAGACTAACGGGGCAAGAGCCTGCCGATCAATAAAAGTTTTAGCTCGCTGGCGAGAGATGATGGCACCCGTTTGGAAAACAGTCAACAACCTTTTCTAACCACGAAGGAGTATTAGTTGAAGTGAGTTGGCGCGCCGGTGAGAGCAATGAAACTGCAACAATGGCGGCGGAATCTGGACATGAGTTCTGGGGAATCTGTCGAGCTACGGCCTCGGCGGACCCTCGAAAATATCTCGAATTCGAAGAACTCCATCGGAGCGCCTGCCGGTCCGCCAGCGGCGGTCTGCTCGTTTCTGTTCTTTCGCTTCTCTACGTGCGGCGCGGCGCTCTTCACGAGTATCGTCCTCGGAGTCAGCACTCTCATCAACAACCATCTCCGCACTTCGGCGGCGGGAAGCTTTCGTACCCGGATTGGCAGAATTGGTTACTTTGTCGGGTTTAGCGGTAGCCGACCTCTCTGGGTCGCGCGGTAAGCTCGGAGGCTGAACCGTTTCCAGACGTGCTTTGGGAGGCTCATCAACCGAGTTGGAAGCGAATCCCTCAATGCCCGACGATAACGTCTCACTGTTATGGATTGGTTGCGATTCGGAGCGGCCGAAGCGCGAGTAATAAAGTACTGTTGCCGACACACCTATCAACAGCATTCCCGCTAGCCCAAATCCGACAAGCCACCGTCTGGAGATATGGGGCTTATTGGATAACTCATCAATGGGCACCACGGGTCGAGCCGACAGTAAGGTAGCTTCCTGATCGAAATGTGGCGACGTTACGGGTGCTTTGGGGACCGCGAAGTCTTGCTGCGTAGTTTTTGATTGCATAATGCTATAAAGAGAATTCGTTACCGTGCCGTTCCTAATTCCGTTCATCCTTCAGGGAGCGCATAAAGGTCGACTGCAAAACCGAGGCCACCAGCTTTTCGAAGTCCTTCGGTCTCGGCTTTGGTTTAGGGACAGGAGCTTGGGAACTGGAGCAGCCGGACGAAGGTCACCATATCGTGCATTAAAACAACGCGCCCGTCTGCCGAAGCAGTACGGGCGCGTCATTCTTTGCGACTAAAGTGTAGGCTATCGTCCGACTTTTTGCGGTTTCGTACGACGGTGATCCATCACGTCGACGCTTTCTTTGACCCTGGTGTAGATACCATCCGCATCCAGACCATACTTGGCCAGC
>DATKIS010000679.1:0-2565 GCA_035543975.1 Pyrinomonadaceae bacterium | reverse complement strand
CGCCACCGTCTCGCTGGAAGGATACAATCTCGATTGCTCAGCTTCGTGTTCGGTGCAGTTTCCAATACCGGTGACCTGCCGAAAGTTTGACGAGTTTCCGGCCATTGCTTATAACGACGAGAAAGCACGGCTGGATAACTACGCCATTGAACTGCAAAACGATCCGGGATCAACGGCTTATGTGATTGTCTACCCTGGACCGCGAGGGCGACCGGGTGAAGTGCAAAAGCACACAACCCGGGTGGTTGATTACCTGGTCAACTCGAGGGGCATCAGTGCGCAACGCGTAGTAACGCTGGTAGGACCAGCGCGTGATGAACTGATGGTAGAGTTATGGCTTTGCCCGCAAGGTGCTAAGCCTCCAGGTTTGAATCCGTAACCAGCAAAGACCTCAATCTCAACTAAGACCGGCCGGACTCAAATCCCGCCGGTCTTTTGCTATACTCTCCACCCCCCAATCGCGCGACTCGCGGCAGAAATCACAAACACTGATGGACACCAAAATGTGGGAGGTAGTCATCGTAGGCGCCGGTCCAGCCGGCTTGAGTGCAGCGCTAATCCTGGGGCGGTGCGGGCGCCGGGTGCTGGTTTGCGATGGCGGGCCTACCCGTAACGCTGCCTCTCATGCCCTACACGGCTTTCTGACGCGGGAAGGCCTCAAACCCACGCAGTTCCTCACCCTCGCCCGCGAACAGTTGGCGCCTTACGAAACCATTGAACTGCGACAGGTTGAAGTCAGAGATGTTCGGTCGCTACCAAGTGGATTTGAAGTGACCCTGAGCACCGGCGCAACGATTGTAGCGCGCAAACTTTTATTGGCTACGGGCGTGGTTGACGAGTTACCGAAGATCGATGGCCTCGCGGACTTCTATGGGCGGAGCGTATTTCACTGCCCATACTGTGACGGCTGGGAGCGGCGGGATCAGCCTCTCGCGGTTTATGGTAGCGGAGACAACGGTTTAGGCCTGTCGCTCGAATTGCTTTTGTGGAGTCGGAATCTCGTTCTTTGCACCGATGGCCCTTCGCAATTATCGAAGGAGGATGTCGAGCGTTTGGACCGCCATGGAATTGGGCTTAGGGAAGATCGGATCGAGCGGTTGGAGGGGAACGACGGGTCGTTGGAGCGGATTGTCTTTACTAACGGAGAGGCGATTGAGCGGAGCGCAATGTTCTTCAGCACGGGCCAGCAGCAGGGATCCACCCTGGCAGAGAAGCTGGGATGTGTAATTACTGACCAGGGCTGTGTTGACACCGGAGACTACGAGAAGACAAACGTTCCAGGGGTATACGTCGCCGGCGACGCGTCGCGCCTGGTGCAATTTGTAATCGTGGCCGCCTCTGAAGGCGCGCAAGCCGCGGTAGCTATCAACAAAGAGCTAATGAAGGAAGATCTAAATTGAGTTCTAGCGGCTTGTGCTTGACAACGGTCAAGTATGAGACTTATAAAGGCTCGCTCTTAGCCAAACTCACAACTGCTCATCGTCCACCGATCAGCGGTTTTACGTCTCACCGCGTGCATCTCGGCGTTGCAGCGACGGATGCTTTGGACCGTCCTATTGCTGAGACACCTTACAATCTTTGCAGGATTCTTCCATGGATGCCCGAATTCCCCATAAGGTCGACGCAAATCGTTCAGAAATGTTCGAGCTGAATGAATACGTTGAGGCTGCCAACGACGCTTCGAACCGAAGCCGATATGTCTCCATAGTTCTCGTGGTTGCAACGATTTTGGTCTTAGTCGGGCTCAACAACTCGTATATGAATTCGTGGATGGTTGAAGACTTACGAGAGGTATACAAACCGGGCGACCGATACGTTCGGAGTCTATTTGAGCACAACCTTTTCGGTAACCAAAAAGCTGATAGTGTTTACTTCAACCAGAAATGTGACGACAAGAGCCCACCTAATTGTTCCTCTCCCGCCGACAAAGTAAAAAAAGACGCGCAGGAGACTCTTATGAGAATTCATATGGAAAGTAGATTATTCATAAGAATTCCTATTTTGGGTGTCTCAATCCACGTTAACGACTTGGGTCTGATAGGCGGGATAACTCTGATAGTGCTTCTCCTTCTAGCGCGCACAAGTTTATCCAGAGAGATCAAGAACTTGAACTATTCATTCAAAAAAGCCTACGAGGGCAACAGGTTGGATCAGTTCTACGATGCTCTGGCAATGCGCCAACTTTTTACGGTTCCACATATGAAGGGTGAGAAGCGCAACTACTTCTTGTCAAAGACCCCTTATGCGGTTTGTATATTTCCAGCAGTCGTTTATCTTTGGCTCGTTGTATACGATGTCCTTACAGCCATCATCATACCTAGATATAGGGAGCCTTGGCGTGAAAATTTCCTAACAGAGTCTATATTATGGCTGATCGTAGTCGAAGGTATTTGCGTCTTGGCAATATGCTTTATCGCTCTACGGTGCGTGGAAAGACAGTATTACATTTACTCCATTTGGGATGCCTACTGGAAGCTACTAAAATCGGTGCCGGAGCTGTGTTTACTGGAATCGGCTTTGGCGGTTAGGCTTCAAGAAGATAGAGACTATTCTACCGTCCTTGAT
>DATKIS010000678.1:0-3260 GCA_035543975.1 Pyrinomonadaceae bacterium | reverse complement strand
CTCATCGAGCGTCTGCGGCGGAAGCTGCTGGCCACAAACTACGCTCGCACAGACGAGGACGCGCAAACATACCCCGACCAGGTATTTATCGGTCCAATGGTCGCCTTGCTTGATGGGAATTCGGCATCGGATGGCGACATCTTTCCGCACATGTTTCGCGAAGCAGGATTGGGCCCTTTGATTGGCAAACGGTCGTGGGGCGGCGTGGTCGGCATATTTGGCACCGGAGCATTGATCGATGGCGGAACCGTTTTCGTGCCCGGATTCGGCATGGCCAGCCCGAAAGGCGAATGGATCATTGAAGGCTACGGCGTGGATCCCGACATTGAAGTGGACAACGATCCCAAGTCGGTGCTGGATGGGAAAGACCCTCAGCTCGAACGCGGCATTGCCGAGGTAATGGCCAAACTGAAACAGCCGGTGAAGCTGGCCCCGAAGCCGACCGGGCCGGTGAAGACGATTAAGTAGTATCCCGCAGCGGAGGGGTATCCGAGATGGATTCGGGTAAGAGGTGGAGTCGCCTCTTACCCGAACCTGATCAGATCCACGAATTTTCATGAACTGACCCCGAACAACTTTTGGTGTTCCGTTCGTGTTTGTTCGTGGATCGTTCGACTGGAGAGGCGAGGCTACTCTTCAGTCAGTCCTTCAAACAGTTCTTCAACTGAAACCCGCCAGCCCGGCAGCACGGTGGACTCTGCCGAGTCGCCCACCGAGTAACCCTGAACTTCCCAGGCAGGAGCATTTTTGTGAGTTACCGCGTGACGTACTTCGATTGTTTTGGTTGAAGAGTCGATTATCCAAAGTTCGCGGACACCCAGGGCCAGGTAAGTATCCGCCTTCGTCGTTCGATCGTAGATGGCCGTGCTCTTGGAGGCGTATTCAAAAACGATATCCGCCGAAGTGCGTTTAGTTCCCATTGACCGCGCCAGTTCCTGAGAAACATACATCATGTCAGGCTCCAGATAAGTCGGACTCTCTAGCGATCGATAGATCGGTTCGCGGGGATGATGGACTTCTCCCTCAATCTTATTACCCAGAAGAAACTCGTAAAGTGACTTTGCGAGTCGCGCATCGATAGTGCCGTGCGGCGGAGCTGGCGGTGGGACCATAAATAAGCACCCTCCAATCAAATCGTAGTGATAACGATCTTCAGGCTCAGCCAGGGCCCAAAATTCCTGGAGGGTGTAACGGCGTATTAGCGGTGAGAAAAAGGCCGGTTGTGCGACTTCGATAGACTGCATTCGATCCTCCTCTTTCACCGGGAATCCTAACACCCGACAGCAAAGTGTCAAGCCAATGTCCGACACACTTTAGTTTGTCGCCGAGTCAGCATAGAAGAGGCGCTGATTTAGGATGTGTCGCTCCCGTTGGGTGTCTTCAAAACCTTTCGCGCAAGTCTTCTCTACAATAATTCCAGCGCCAGTCGGTCCAGCGCTTTGCCAAGCCCACTTTCACCGGATTATTCAGTACGTACCGAACTGTCTTGTCGAACTTGCCGGTTCGAATCACGTGATCAAAGCCCTCATGCTCCCAAAACTGACCAGTGCGCGAAAGCACAAGATTGCATTCCCTGGCGCTACGTCCCTTCAAAGTCTGCATAATCCGCGGGAGGCTCGGAAAGGGACTAACAAAGACTGGCCGACCTGACTGGTCTTTAGTTTCTCGCAAATTGATTTCCGAAAGGAATGGCTGAAAAATCGCATGGACATGATTAGACATGATCGAGTATGCGTCGAGACGGTAGGCTTTTCCATCCAATCCTCTCAAGCTCTCTGAAACCCTCGCGGCGACTTCTTCGTCCCGCATCCACATCGGGCCGACATTGGCCTTGTGCAGGATGTCTTCAAACTTCATAAACCAATGAACCTTGAACTCCTCGACCCGGGCGACCCACGCATTAACTTCAGGACTATTGTTGGAAAGGCTCGCTGCTTGAGCACGTAGTAGTTGGTCGTCAAGCCATTCCTTCTTTGCTTTATATTCACGAACTGTGGCTTTCGGAATTGAACCAGCCAGGCGATAGGTAACAAAAATGGTGGCGCCAGGTGGATGGATGTGGGGACGATGGCGTTCTGAGAACTGTTGATAATCGAATTGACCCATTGAGACTTTCGTGTTTTTGCGAGAATTCCAGTTTTGTGTAGTTGAACCTGACCAGTGACGACGACAAACTGAAGTGTGTCGGACACCTAACCCTTCACCAGCAGCTTCTCTTGGGGGAGCATCGCCGGCGAGCCCTTGTGTTGCCAGCAACGCACCGGCCCGTGCACTCGTCGTGAACAGGGCGTGCCCTTCTTCGTGCGGGCGCCGCACAGATAGACCTCCTCCTCCACTGATGGCGCTGTCGAATTTGTCGGGCCCATGCCGAATTCCGCCTGCGCCGGTTTCGCATTTAATCGACCTGGATCTTCCGGGCTGGTGAGGGGCGAATCAGCTCTTCTCACTATGGTCAACGGTGGCGGTGGGGGGCGACGGGCACGACCCGCACAGTAACCGATACTAAGCAGAGCGAGGGTGGAGCAGAGCCAGGGAACGAAGCGTTCCTTCCGCAGCCGGCGCGCACATTCGTCGCAGAATCTGCGGCTCGTCCAAAGCCGCCACCTCAGGCGCAGCAACTTGGCGCCGCACTGCGAACAGAAGTTTGGTTTGTACACGTGAGGACTCCCAAGCTCCGATTCAGTCGGAGAGAGCCGCCGAACACCTAACGCGGAAAGGGGAAGGGGGAAGGGGGAAAAGAGCGCTAGATCCGATCGTCATTAAATACCCCGATCCGTCTTTTCAGACCCCCTTGCCCGTTCCCCTTTACCCGTTACCGTTCCCCTTTACCCGTTACCGTTCCCCGTTACCCGTTACCCGTTCCCTGTTACCCATTCCCCGTTACCCGTTACCCGTTCCCCTTTACCCGACCGGCAAGCAACTCAAACCACACTTGACGCGTCGGAAAGTGACCGGCAAATTGTAAGGACTCTGGCCGGTTTCCCGTAGGCATCCGCGCAAAGGCGGCATATCGGGGAATTGCAAAAAGTCTTGCTTGCCGGGATACTCTGTAACAACACAAAAATACCTTCCAGATGACGAAATCATATTTCCTTAATCCATCACGTTCGTGTCGCCCGGGGTTCCGAGGGGTTTTTCTTTCGCTACTCCTGATCTTTTGTTTGGAAATCAACATTCGGGCGCAGGATCCGGATGACGTAGTCCGCACTGACGTCTCGCTGGTGCAACTGAATGTGGGAGTTGTCGATTCGCAGGGGCGG
>DATKIS010000677.1:0-6958 GCA_035543975.1 Pyrinomonadaceae bacterium | reverse complement strand
CTTTCCATCCAGAACGATGTCTTACCTGGACCACTAATAACCTATGAAGTGAAGGCGCTTCTCAAAGCAGTTGGCGGCGCCGTTTATGCTGGTGCGGCTTTGACCTCACCGTCGACGGTTGACGCGCGTGCAGAAGAGTCTCAGGAAACCCAAAGTCTTCTCGTATCCGTGTATCAATTCTCGAGGGGCCGCAGAACGATACTGCATGAGCACCAGCCTTTCCCGTGACCATTCGTTTGAGTGTTCCCAGCATCAAAGCAGTCGGAAATGGTAATCGTCAATTATTGCCCTTTTACCTAAGCTAGAACGTGTTCCAAATCGTGGGAAGGTCTATACAAACCTTGAGTTTTCAGGCTGCGGCAACAAATCACGGAGTCATAACTGGCGCTGAGTTGACGCAAAGGCAAATTCGGGAACTCGAGTTCTACGAGGAGTTTTCGGAGCGGAATGCCTCGGCCGAAGTCTGCTTCGACGCGATCGCGGGCAAGGAGACTAGACCGTGGAACTCCTACTGGCGGTTAGCTGAAATTGCACGACAACAGTTCAAGTCTGGAAATCAGAAGCTTCTGGATTTTGGGTGCGGCACAGGGGAATCCTCCGTAGTCTTCGCCAGGATCGGCTATGAAGTTTTCGGCTTTGACCTGTCACCCAACAACATTTCCATAGCCGGGCGTCTCGCGCAGAAATATGGGATGACCGGCAGGACCCATTTTTCGGTTAGTGTAGCGGAGAAACTCGATTACCCAACCGGGACTTTCGACCTGGTGGTCGGCACAGACATTCTCCATCACGTCGACATCGAACGAGCATTGGAAGAAACATTCAGAGTCTTAAAGACTGGGGGGCTGGCCATATTTCATGAACCAATCCGGTCTCCGGTGTTTGATAGATTGCGGGAGACAGCATTTGGAAAATGGTTGATTCCGAGAAAGGCGTCGCTTGATCATCACATTACTGAGGACGAAAGAAAGCTGGCCCAGGCTGATCTCCAAATCATAAAAGCATTTGACCCTGACTTCACGATGCAGCGCTTCTTAATGTTCTCGAGGCTGGATCGATTCATCAGGAGCCCAAACAGTAAGAGTCCTTCCTTCCTCGAAAAGCTGGACTTCAAACTCTTCAAGATATTTCCTTTTCTCAAAATCTACGGGGGCATAGCCGTGATCGTCCTGAGAAAATAGCCATGTGTTTAAGGTAAGTAAAAAGGCGGGCCACTTGCGATGGCCCGCCTTTTTGTTTCTCAAGAACCTGATTGGTTAAGGCATCGTCACTTCCTTGACCTTCGCACTCCCTGTCTTGCGAACATAAATCTCACCTCGACCTTGCAATCCTGCTTTGTTGGCGAGCGCATAAACTACCGAGTCAAGCAACTGCTTATTCGCCAGGCGAAAGCTGGTGATGCCCGACACGTTGGTATCGGGATCGTTGTACTGAAGCGTCAGATACTGCACCTTCGTCTTGATGAGACCCAGGGGGTAACCGATGTAAGGGATATTCTGGGCCACTGTGGCGGCGGCCGGCCGACGTTTCTGCGTATCGGCAAAAGCCGAGACTACGGCATTGTATGGAATGAAGAAGAGTTCTTTCTGCTTCTTGTTGCGAAACAGTAGCCGCTCATTGGTATCGTCGAAGCTGAGCGTACCTTCCAAGGTATTGTTATGCCCAAATACTCCGCCTTCATACTTTGCTGCCATTGATTGCGGGGCGGGAGCAGGGGCCGCCTTGGACGCATCGGTCGCGCCCGGATCAGCCGTTCGAGGTCGCTGCGCGTACGCCGCCACCCCCACAGTCAACGTCAACAATAAAGCTGCTGCAAATCTCATTGAGATATCTCCGAGCATTTCAAACTTTCCTTTCCGTTTTACTCTTATTTGGCGAAAGGTCGTACACGTTCAGCCGCTTCCTTGAAGTCGGTGTCCGCAGGCGCCAGGCCCAACCCTTTTTCATAAACACCTAACGCCTTGGCGTACTGCTTGGTGACTTCGTAAGCATAGCCAAGCTCTCGATAAACGTTGATGTCTTCCGGAGACTTCTGGGCGGCAGTTTGCAGCGCGGCGATCGCTTTAGGGAAGTTCTTCGCGCGCGACTGGGCAATTCCGAGTAAATAGAAGGTGACCGCTTTTGTCCCAGGCTCCAACGTGGCCCGCTCGAGCGCGGCCGCGGCCCGCACGTATTGCTCGGAACCAATCAATGCTTGTCCAAACAGCGTCACCGCTTCGGCATCTGTTCTTACCTTTATCAACCCTTCGCCCGCACGCACGGCGCTTAGATAGTCGGCCGAGGCCTTCGCCGGATCGGCGCCCGCCGCTGCTCTTCGCAAATAAGCTGAGGTCAGCAAGGTCCAGGCCGCCGCGAAACGCGGATCACTGACAGTGGCGCGATTCAAGGCAGCGATAGCGCCATCCAGATCGTTCTTACCAACCGCGATCTGTCCCAAATAGAAAAGTGAAATCGAGTCCTTCGGGTTCGCCTTGACGACCAGGTTGAGGTTTTTTTCAGCGTCTACCAGTTTGCCTGTTTTGTATTCTGCCAGGCCACGATAGTAAAGCATCGCCGGATCAGGGGTGCCGCCGGGGCGATTGGTCGCAGCAACCAGCAAGGGCAGCGCTCGATCATATTTTTCGGAAAGCACGTAAGCCTGGCCTAGCGCGTCAGAGGTGTTCGGATCCTCTCGTTTGGCGACCTTCTGCAAATCCATTGCCTTCTGCAGGTCGTTAATCGCCGCGTCATACTGTTTGAGATTCAACTCGGCAAAGCCGGCGATCTTCCACGCTTCTGATTCGTTAGGAAACTTTACTGCGACAGCTTTGGCCTCTTTGGCTGCCTCGGCGTATTGCTTCTGTTGCAGGAGTTGATAGGCGTGAGACGTATCCGCCGTGGACCCCGCCGGGGAAGTTGTGACGGGGCTCGGATTTGTGTCGGTGTTGGCGACCGTATTCCCAACTGGCTTCACTGGCTGCACATCGAGCAACGGGCGATTGCCACTATTCCGGGCCGACGGGCTTTGTTTCGGTTCCGGACGCAGCAAAGGCTCTTCCACCGGCTTCTCAGGTGGCGGAGCCTGCTTCACGCGGCGCGGCCGGCTGGATTGCGCCAGGCCTATTGTCGCCAGGGTGACGATAACGGTTACTACGGACAGAAATCGCTTGAAATGTCGATCAATCATAGAGAATCCCCTGGGGAGAGGGTTTTGTTTGTTTGCGGTTGAAGTAGAACCCACCAAAATCGGCATGTTTTCGGATGCGGCGAGCAGGATTTTAGTTTGCCCGCCGCCTCTCCTCACTGTAACGCAAGTAGTTTTGTCCGACAATCTCCTACCGGTTTCGCCCTTTGCAGTGCGGCGGCTTGACGCCGCTTTGGTACCCGGCGCCGTGACGCCCGCCTGAAGCGAGCCATCTTCGTCGTTAGCGAGGGTTATTGGGTCCCAGACGTTGTCTCGTCTGGAATGCGCCGGCAAGACGCCGCGGACCAAAGCGGCGTCGAGCCGCCGCACTCCAAAGAGTTGACGCTCGTTCCGAGGTTCTAAAGCCGAAAAGAAAAGCGGCTGGCTGAATTGCTTCGCCGGCCGCTTTTTTGTCTACCCTCGACAGACAGGCAGGAACGCCTGTCCTGATGTTCTTAGAAGTTCAGCTTCAACCCAAACTGAAACTGCCTGGAGTCGTAGGCTGCGGTGGGACGGCTGTGATACCTGCCGTTACCTGCCCGCTGGGCGAAGGCGTTCACATCCGAGAAGAACGGCGACGCCCCAGCTTCGTTGAACTTATTAAAGAGGTTGAAGCCTTCGGCGATGATGTCCAGACGCATCCTCTCGCCAAAGCGGATAGCTCGGGTCACGCGCAAATCAAGCGCTGCGTAGCTGTGCGTGATACCGGAGTTGCGGCCCAGGCTGCCACTGGTGAAGGGCGTCGCAGTCGGGGCGAAAAGATTGCCACTCGCGTCGACACTCGGGCGATCGTTAGAGCTTTGTAAGTCGCCGTTAGTCTCGGTGCCGGTGATGATGTTGAAGGGACGGCCTGAAGAAATCTCCAGGATAGGGGCAACGGTAAAGTCTGAAAAGAAGCGCTCGGCCCCACTGGATGAACTGCGCCAGGCTCCCGGCGCTGCCCACACTCCGCTAAACACAAACCGTTGACGCTGATCAAACAGCGAGTCGGCGCGTTCCGCGCGGAAGTTGCGATTGTCCTGTGGCTTCAACAGGGTCTGTAAGTCGGAAGAGTCGTCAATCGAGTGGGACCAGGTGTACGAGGCCATAAACTGGAGGTTGTTGCTGAAGCGTTTCTTCAGTTCCAGATTCAAAGCGTTGTAACTGGAATTGCCATCCGAAAGTTGTGCGCTCACATCTGCGAACGGCGAAATCAGACCGGGGGTCCGCAAACTGTTGGCGGCAGCGAGAGCACCGTCAAAGGCCGCCTTGTTAACCAAGCCGCCTGTGGCTGAGGCGATAAAGAAATAGTTTGGTCCGTTGGGGCGGAAGAAATTTGCCGCTATTGGACTAACTACGCCCTGGCCCAGAGCATTCCTACCCACCAGCCCCGGAATCAAGACGGTAAATCCCGGAGGACAACCGGCACCCGGACACGCAGTCGGCAGCGCGAAAAACAGCGCCTGGGCATTCGAAGCGGGATTCGCACCCGCGAACCTCCTGAAGTTTTCTGCCAGCAGGTCTGTGCGCGGTGCGTTTATGTCCTGGGGGTGCGGCAAATGATGGGCGCCGACGAACAGGTAGCTCGCGGAGAGCGACATGTCCTTGCCCACCTGGCGTTCGATGCTCAGGTTGCCTTGATTCGCGTAAGCGTATTCAAAGTCCTGGGCCACGTTGAGCGTGAACGGAAGCAGCGGCCCAAAGCCCACGAATGTTTGATCGTTAAAGCGGAGGCGGCCCGGCAGGTATTGGGCTGTTCTGGCTACGCCGGGGGTGGTGAACCCAGCCGGCAAAGCAGCGCAGAAAGGATTGGTAGTGGCTGCCGAGCAAACCGTTCCCTGGAAGATCTGCACGACGTTGAACGAGGCGGTCGGCGTTGGCAAACCGGGCAGCACGTTGGTGTACTGCTGTTGCTGGGCCGCGTCTGCAATGTCTGAGTTGAAGGCGATGGCCAACAACGGGTGATCGTAAAACAGGCCGAATGCCGCTCGCACCACGGTCTTGCCATCGTTGTTAATGTCCCAGGCTGCACCGAGACGTGGAGCAAAGTTATTAGTATCGCGAGGAAATCCCTGTTGAATGCCCAAGGAGTTTTGTGCAGTTAAGAAATCGGCCGCCGACATTTGAATGCCGGTGAGCGGGTCCTGGAATCCAATAGGCGCAATCGTCTCGGTCAACTCGACGTCGTATCGGACACCGTAGTTAAGCGTAAAGTTAGGTTTTACTTTCCAGGAGTCCTGGGCAAAGAAAGCCAACGGCCGGTTCTTAATCGAGCTGATCGGATTGCCGAAGCCCTGAATAAATGTTCCGGGGACGCCGATTCCATACGTCTGCACGGGTGTCAAAGAAGGAGCTGCCGATGAGAGACCCGGGATGAAGCCGGCGGCCAGCGTGCCCGCTGAAAGTTCGCCGAAGTTGAATAGGCCCGGGAAGTTAAGTTGGAAACTTGCGTCAACGTTGACGAAATTAATGTCAGCGCCAAACTTGAAGGTATGGTTGCCGTAGAGCCAATTTACGTTATCGGAAAACTGAAAGCGTGTTTCCGTGCGATCTACTGGTGAGAAGGGATTCGGGCCCATGAATGCCGTACCGGAAATCTGTAAGGCGGGTCCGCCCGGTACCTGTGAATCAAAGGTAGCGTGACGCCGGCTATAGCTGAAGCGGGCTTCATTAATGAGCGAACTGGCCAGCGTCGAATTCAGCGAGGTCCCGAAAGAAGTGTCCCGCAGCGTCTGAATGCCGGTTCGCGAAAAGTCGTTTTGTCCCAGCGTCTGGTTCTGTGATTCGTCCTGAATACCGGTGAGATCGCTCGGGTTGTAACCAAATCTCATGGTGAGAAGGTGGTGGTTGTTGAAACTGTGATCTCCTCGTACGGAGAAGAAAGTCGTGGCTTCAGAAATCGGGAAGATGCGCGCCAGCGAGTTGAGTGCGCGAAAACCGACCGGACGTCCCGCGGCATCCACGGTGGTAAATCCGGGGGCCGCGCCATTGTTCGCCGCCGACGGGATCGGAGTTCCTGATAAGAGAAACCGCGGGCCAATAATTGCGCCCTGTGGAATTCCAATACCCGGAAGAAAATTCCGCAACGTGCTGGCGCCATTAAGGGCAGTTTGGCCGCCGACCGATGCGAGATGAGCGTAGGCCACCGCATTCTGAATGCGAGCCGGAACACCGCTGGCAAGCTCGCCGCCGATGAAAGCCGCCTGCGCCGCGGTGATGTTATCGAACGTCTGCGCTACTCCCAGAATCGCGGCCGGAATCGTGATGCTCGAGGTCAGTCCCGCTCCGACGTTACTGGTAAAGAAGCCCGACTCCTGGCGTCGGCGTTGCTCGAAGGCCGCGAAGAAGAACGTCTTATTCTTGACGATTGGCCCGCCGAGGGTCGCGCCATACTGCGCGCGCGTGAACGGCGGATCGGCGATAGGAGCAAACGCATTGCGCGCCTGGTAGCTTCGGTGGCGCAGGAACCCAAAGATATTGCCCTGATAGTTGTTGGTACCGGCCTTGGTAACCACGTTGATAATTCCGCCGGTGGCGCGCCCAAATTCAGCCGCGTAGGAATTTGTCGCTACCTGAAATTCCTGCACAGCTTCCTGCGATACCGTGCTGCGCGAGGCATTCACGGAGTTGTCCGTATTGTCCGCGCCGTCAACCTGCACCAGAGTAGAGCGTCCGCGCTGGCCGCCAATGTTCAAACCCGATGATGGCGCCGGGCCGATGGGCCTATCGTTACCGCGGCTGACGGTGGACATCGTAGTGGCAAACCCGAGGTAGTCACGCTGGTTGATGGGCAGGTTTTCGATGCGCTGTTGTTCG
>DATKIS010000676.1:0-2729 GCA_035543975.1 Pyrinomonadaceae bacterium | reverse complement strand
CACCGCACAGAAGCTGGCCGAAACCAACGCGACATTGAATGACGACGGAGTTTATCAGGCCGGCGGAGTTGGAACCTGGGGCGATGTTTTCACTTACGACGAACGCTCGAATCTCACGTCACGCACGGACGCTCGCGGCGTGAAGACCGTTTATAACTTCAATGATCCGCTTAATCGCCTGCAGTCGGTATCGTGGGATACAAACGGCTTTGGCGACTCCAACAATCCGATCCTGCCCGCCGCGACCGTGAGCTATGCGTATCGTACAAAAGACAGTCCTACGCATTTGCGAGACATAACGCAGTTCAGCAGTGTCACGACTGCCGGCATCAGCACCGAGACTTACGGTTATGATGCCGAGGAACGCGTGAACTTCAAGAGCCTTGCTGTTAATGGCAGACCCCCGATGGAGACTAACTATGCTTACGACGCTCTTGATCGGATCCAGGATGTAACCTATCCAAGACGGGAGCTGGGCGTCGTCGGTTCTCCGCGCAAGGTTGTGCACTATGACTACGACGTTGCCAGCCGCTTGACCAGTCTCACTGTCGATGGGGCGGTGCATGCGTCGAACATCGTTTATAACGCTGCCAGCCAGACCAGCTCGTTGAGTGTGGGCGCGGCCGGAGCTAATCAAATAATCGAAAGCTACAACTACGAACAGCAAACCGGATTGCTGGCGAGCCAGACCGTAGCCCGCTTTTCCTCTCCGGCGAACTTGCTTCTTAATCTGGCGTACGATTACGCGGGTCCAAACGGCAAGCGAACGGGCCAGCTCACCAAAATTCTCAACAACCTTAACCACGACAAGGATCGCAGCTACAGCTACGACGCCCTCGGTCGTCTGGTCCAGGCGAAAGGCGGGCCCGCGTCCGCGCCGCGCTGGACGCAAACCTATACTTACGACATTTTCGGCAACCGCACGAGCGTCTCCGCCTCAGGTTATTCGGCAAGATCGAACACACCTGATCCCCAATCGGCAATCGGCAATCGGCAATTGGCAATGGCAGACAGGGGCAGTAGCCCGACGGTGAGGGAGGGCGCGGTTGCGACTGCGGCTACCTCTCCCGGTACCGAAGGCACTGCGCCCGCCGCTCCAGAACTGGGAGCGGTAGCGACCGCGTCATCCGCGAACCCAACGGTAACCCTTCCAACTCTTTCGCCTAAGCCAATCGCCGAGGGCGAGCAAGTGTCGCGTCCAGCTACCAACTCGCATCACGCTTCCCGGTCACCGCAACCCAATTCTGTCACGCCTCAGGGCCCGCCAGTCTTCAGCGACGATCCCTTAGTGGCAGGCGTGACTATCAAAGCCGTCCACATTACCGAGTTGCGCGCGGCAGTAAATCAGGCACGCGCGCGCGCCTCGTTGGCGGCAGCCAACTGGGCGGAGAGTGTAACCGCCGGTGTGTCTATTAAGGCCGCCCACATTGTGGAACTGCGTGCCCGTTTAGATGAAGCTCGCATAGCACTGGGTCTTTCAGCAGCTTCCTATACTGATCCCTCCCTGGTCGTCGGCACGACCCCCGTGAAGGCCGCTCACATCCAGGAACTGCGCCAGCGGGTGACTGAAACCTTAACCACGAACTTTGCGATCCCACTCGACGGGCATGCCAATCTCTCTTACGACACCTCTTCAAATCGTATTACCACCACGGGCTTCGCGTACGACGCGGCCGGCAACCAGGTGCGTGCACTTGCTCCCGGCGGTCTTGTCTCGCAGCGTTTCCAATACGACGCCGCCAACCGATTGGTTAATGTCAAAACGAATGATCAGAACCCGGCCATCATAGCCACCTACACCTACGGCAGCTCAAACGAACGTTTGATCCTGGAAGAAGGAGGCGTGCGCACTTACTACGCTTGCGATGGCAGTGCGGAGTATACCGAGAGTGGAAGTTCCACCACGCCGCAGTGGACCAAGACTTACATCTACCTTGGCGCCAGGTTGCTTTCGACCTTGACACCGAATGGCCCCGGTCATTCCGTTCAGTATCACCATCCTGATCGCCTCGGCACGCGCCTGGTTACAAATGCTCAGGATACGAACTTCTTCGAACAACAAACGCTGCCCTTCGGCACGGCCTTAAACGAGTCGCTGGCCCCTGGTGCAACAGCCGGTCAAACCAACCGGCGATTCACCAGCTACGACCGCAGCGTGAACACCGGCCTCGACTACGCCATCAACCGCCACTACGATGCGCAACAGGGACGCTTCACTCAAGTCGACCCGATAGGAATGAGCGCGTCTAGTATGACAAATCCCCAATCACTGAACATGTACGGGTATGTAGGGAACGATCCGGTAAACCGGACGGACCCAACAGGGCTGTTTTGGGGAAAGGTTTTCGGCTTCTTTAAGAAGCTCATCAAGGTAGTAATGGTAGCGTTGGCAGTTGCCTTGATTGTTGTCGCGATTATTAATATAGGCAACCCATTAGTATCTGCCGCTATGCTCTGGGGCGCTTTAGCTCTCGCGGGGCTACTCTTTGGTGCAGCTCTTGGGCCTACTTGGCTGAAGCGTGCAATATCGGTAGCTGGAGCGGTTGCGGCGATCCATATCAGGAGGCCTGGTCCTATCTGGAATTTCTCTAACCCCGGTAACGGTAGAAGCGGGCGTATGGATGGCGGACTGTCTGGGATTGGTGCCATCACGATGTTCCTGCAGGATCTACCAAAGCCACAACCGAAGCCAGGTCCTGAGGGTTCATCTGCTGGAAAAAGGCTATCGC
>DATKIS010000675.1:0-4135 GCA_035543975.1 Pyrinomonadaceae bacterium | reverse complement strand
ACTTGGAACGCCCTCGCGCGGGAAGGCGTGGTGCCGATTCCCGAGAGCGGAAATGGATGGACCCGAATTCATCATGAGTTGGGGGTGGGGGTGCTTCCAGTCGATATCGAGTTTCAAGCTGATGAGCCGGTTCAAGTGGTGATGACCCAGGGTAAGTTTGAGATTACTAACGAAGTGGACGACGGGCAGGACCAGGCAGAACTTGCCCGGGCGCTGGGCCTCGCCAGGGAAGATCTTGATGAGAACTTGCCCATCCAGGTGATTGCCACTGGCTTGCCGTTCCTCGCGGTACCGGTCCGCTCGCTTTCAGATCTGCGACGCTGCCGGGTTAATGCTTCATTGTTGGCGGAGATTTACTTACGCGTCGGCGCAACGGGATGCTACCCGTTTACGCGTGAGACGATCGACATAGGCGCATCCCGCGCCCATGCCCGACTCTTCGCTCCCGCCGACAACATACCTGAGGATCCGGCCACCGGGAGCGCAGCTGGTGCTTTGGGCGCCTATCTCGTCTATCACGGCGCGGCTAATGTAGATGCTGTCGACGGAAGATTCCAATTCATCATCGAACAAGGCGACTTTATGCATCGTCCCAGCAGGATCAATCTCGACGTTAAGGGCGAGGCGGGAGCGATCGATGAGGTGCGCGTCGGGGGACCCTCGGTGGTGGTGGCAAGAGGCGAGGTATTTGTGTAGTTGGAACCGATATAGGACCTATACGTCCTATAGGACCTATTGAGCTTTCTTTATGAACCCTCTCGATTTATTGATTATCGGCGCCGGCCCCGCCGGGCTTTCGGCCGCCGGTGCTGCCGCCGCCGAAGGCCTGAGCTACGTCGTCATCGAGAAAGGCACGATAGCCGACACCATCCGACAGTATCCGGTTGGCCGCACTCTCTTCTCCACCCCCAACGAACTGGAAATGAATGAAGGTGCCTTAAAGCCTTGTCGCGAGAAACCAACCCGCGAGGAGTTACTTTCGCACTACATCCATTTTGTGCTCGACCATGATCTTAATGTGAATCCTGGTGAGGAAGTTGTTTCGGTGGAAAGGCTCGAACCGGAGGGATTTTTGGTTCACACCGACAAACAGGACTACCAGGCATCACGGCTGCTGTTTGCCATCGGCGCCATGGCTCATCCCCGGCAGCTGAACATTCACGGAGAAGACCTGCCCAAGGTTCATCATCTCTTTGTTGAACCCTACGCTTACGTGCGCAAGGATGCGCTAGTGGTTGGCGGCGGCAATAGCGCGGCTGAAGCAGCTCTATTTCTTTCGGAAGAAGGCGCGCGCACAACGTTGGCGATCTGGCGCGAGGACTGGGAGAACCGCGATCCTAAGGCCGGCGCGATGAAGCATTGGGTGCGTCAGCCGTTGGACCAGGAAGTGGCGGCTGGACGCCTTCACGTGATCCTCTACAAGGAAGTCCTCCGGGTTACTGAGCTTGATGTGACCCTAACAACAGAGGATGGCGAAACTCTGACAATTCCCAACGACGTTGTATTCGTACTCATTGGTAGTGACGCGGATCTGACCCTGCTGAAACATTTAGGTGTTGAAACCGAACCAGGCAAGCTAACCGAAGTTCCTGTCTACAATCCTGAGACTTTTGAAACCAACGTGCGTGGAATCTACGTTGCTGGTCATTTCACACACGCCCGTCACGTCAAGGAAGCGATTGCGGTTCCACGCCGCATCGTCCCGATCATCGCCCAGAGTTTGCGCACGACAGTCTAGTGAACTGTCTCTAAAGTACGCTTAACAATTCGAGGCGGCGAAAATCGCAAGGCGATCCACTTTAGGTCCGAAGGCCTGGCATTTAATAGCCCCGCCCGTGAGGGCGTGGATCAAGAATCTCTACGACGGAGCGCCGAAGGTGCGGAATAAATTACCCCCCCAGCTCAACCAGTGCCGGCCCTGCGGGCCTCTCGCGTGATGGACTCTGCTTTCCACGCCCTCACGGGCGTGGCTATTAAATGTCGGTCCTTCGGACCTGGGGCCCTGCACTTCCGCTCTCAGAGTTATTAATTGAACTTCAGAGCCACCACTATCAGGTTTTCTCAAAACGAGAATTCTGGGGTAGCTCGAATAGGCTTCACGAACTCCAATTTCATCCGGGAAGGAGAAACCATGAACTCAATTGGACATACCGTCAGGGAGCACTTCGAAGGCCGGGCACCAGAAGTGAAAGCGACTTATTCGGCAATCCTCAACGCCGCCAGGAAGCTGGGCCCGGTGAAAGAGGAGGCCAAGAAGACTTCAATCCATCTCGTCAGAAAAACCGCTTTTGCCGGCGTCGCTACTCGCAAGACCGCGTTGATACTCACTCTAAAGTCGGACTCCGACGTGACCAGCAAGCGCATCAAGAAGCGCGCACAAGCGTCAGCAAATCGCTGGCATCTGGAAATCAAACTGGAAGCGCCCGCGCAGGTTGATCGAGAGATATTGGGCTGGATTGAGAAGGCCTATGAACTCGCCGGCTAACACTCGATGATTAGAAACAGCTAACCGCCAAGACGAAAAGAACTGGTCAGTAAAACCAACCGCCAAGACGCCAAGAGCGCCAAGGTAAAACGAACAGAGGCTTAAAACTCAACCCGAATTCTGGTTAGTGCTTGTCCCGTCTTGGCGGCTTGGCGTCTTGGCGGTAGCCTTTGTCTAAACCCTATTTGATTCCAATCACCATTGAGTCAGGACCCGCCAATGGTTCGACGCGGGTTGAACTAAACCCAGCCTCGCGCATCCACTCCGAACAATCACGGCCCGTGTAGTCAAAACCGCCCGGAGTTTCAATCAACATATTCAGGCTCATCAACAAGCCAAACGCGTTCTGCCGCCGGTCGTCATCAATGAGTGCTTCGAAGACGATTAGGGCCCCGCCTTGCGGTAGCGCGTTGTAGGCCTTCTCCAGCAACATCCGTTTCTGATCCAGATCCCAGTCATGAAGAATGTGTCCCATCGTGATGACGTGGGCAGTGGGCAGCGGGTCATCAAAGAAGTTCCCCGGCAGAAACTCGAGCCGGTCACTCAGTCCGTTAGCGGCAACATACTCTTCAAAGATCGTACCCACCACCGGAAGATCGAAGTTACTGCCGCGGAGATGTGGATGGGCCCGACACAATTGGACCAGCAATCCTCCCTGGGCCCCACCGACATCGACTACCGTTTGATATTCCTGCCAGGGAAACTTTTCAGCGATGGCCAGCGACGCTCCCATGCTCAGACCGGTCATCGCCGCCAGGAAAAGACTCAACCGCTCAGGGTCACTGTAAAGGGTCTCAAAAAGTCCGGGGCCGCCGGTCTTCACTTCATTTTGCGGGAGCCCGGTGCGAAGCCCATCGGTCAACGAACCCCAGAAGGGATAGAGTCGCTCGTTGGCCATCTCCAGCATGCCTCCCAAATATGAAAGCTTGCCGCGAACCAGAAAGTGGTCCGTCTCAGCCGTGTTGCGATAAGAGCCATCTTCGCGTTCGAGCATGCCCAGCGCAACCAGCGTGTCCAGGAAGTCTCGCGCGCTCCGACTATGAAGACCGAGGCTGGTGGTTAGTTGCTGCTCCTTCATCGGGCCGTCAGCGAGTTGAGTAAACAACCCGAGTTCGATGGCGCTCAAAAGCGTTTTCGAGGCCATGAAGCCAAGTCCAAGTTGCATGAATCTTTCAGGGGTAAGAGCCATTTTGGTTGACATCAATTAGGGTCCCTCTCAGTTTTGATTTGGGACAATCTAACCGCCAATGCGCCAAGACGCCAAGAGCGCCAAGGACGAGAAGAAAGGAGGCAGTAGAGTAGAAGTTCAACTCCCTCTAGTCTCCTTCGTGCTCTTCTCGTCTGGGCGTCCTGGCGTCTTGGCGGTTACCCGCTTGGGCCGTGGATCTAGTTCTTACTGTTCTCGCGTTCCCAATGCCGGTGCTGGGCGATCGACTCGATAAAAGCTGCCGCGACGTTCTTTATCGATCCATCACGACTACTCACTACGCCTTTATCGACAGACGGAACTTTACCGGACTCTTCAGGCTCGCTGAATTGTCCCGCGAGCGCGGTCGCCAGTAGGCCAACTCCAGCTCCGCTCGCCGCAATCGCCTTGCAGTGTTTGAACGCTTCATAAACAAATTCTGAAGGTTCCGGTTGTTGTTTCAG
>DATKIS010000674.1:0-4964 GCA_035543975.1 Pyrinomonadaceae bacterium | reverse complement strand
AACTTTTCATCGCTGCTCTATCATTCGCTTCCCGATCTGAACTGGGTTGGGTTCTACCTGCTCAAGGAAGGCGAACTCGTGCTCGGTCCGTTTCAGGGGAAACCTGCCTGCGTGAGGATTGCCTTGGGGAAGGGTGTTTGCGGGACTGCGGCCCAGCAGCGACAAACCATACTGGTCGATAACGTCCACGAGTTTCCCGGACACATCGCCTGCGACAGTGAATCGAATTCGGAAATCGTGGTCCCCCTAATCAAGGATCAGCAGTTGATAGGAGTTCTCGATCTCGACAGTCCGTTGGTGAGACGGTTTGACGACGCGGATGCTAATGGTTTGAATGCGTTGGTTTCAGTATTCGTGGGTGCTTCGTGAGATTTTGTGGACCGTTCCTGATTTTTGAATAGCCTGTTATTGAATGGAAACGACAAACTAAAGTGTGTCGGACATCGAAACCTTATGATCAAAATTCGCAGGGCAGAACAACGCGGCCACTTTGATTTCGGCTGGCTCAATACCTATCACACCTTCTCGTTTGGTGATTACTACGACCCCTCACACATGGGCTTCCGCAGCCTGCGCGTGATTAATGAAGACGTGGTGCAGCGAGGACGCGGGTTTCCCCGGCATGGCCACCGCGACATGGAGATTTTTACTTACATCCTTAAGGGCGCGCTGCAGCATCGCGACAGTATGGGCAATGGATCGATTATTCGTCCCGGCGACGTGCAGCGAATGAGTGCCGGCACGGGAGTGACGCACAGCGAATCCAATGCGTCGCCAGATGAGCCGGTACACCTGCTTCAGATTTGGATCCTTCCGGCTGAAGAAGGAATCACGCCCGGCTATGAAGAGAAGAGATTTCCCGAGGACGAGAAGCGTAACAAGTTGCGATTGATCATTTCTCCGGATGCAGCGGAAGGCTCGGTGACGATTCATCAGGACGCTCGGGTTTACGCCGCCGTCCTCGAGCCCGGTCAGGAAGTAACACACGCGCTGGAGACTGGGCGTCATGCCTGGCTTCAGGTCGCCGGAGGTTCAGTTAAACTAAATGAGGTTCAGTTGAAACAGGGCGACGGCGCGGCGGTTAGTCAGGAAGCGACTGTCGCGGTCGCCGCCGAGGAGCCGGCGGAAATATTACTTTTCGATCTCGCGTAAAGGGCGGGCAGTTTAGAGTTCAGCCTTTAGACTGGGCAGGAGAAAGCCGAAGTCTGAACTCAAGGCGGAGGAGGCAAGTTATGGAAGCCACCAGAGTCACTATAGATGAAGTCAAGGAACGATTGGATCGTGGTGAAGAGTTTACGTTTGTAGACACGCGTAACGCCGAGGCCTGGAGCGAGGCCACAACGAAACTGCCGGGTGCCATTCGGGTACCCGCCGACGAGGTAGAGCAACACCTTTCCGAAATCTCACATGAGCGGACGGTGATTACTTACTGCACTTGTCCGCATGAGGCTTCGAGCGCAAAGGTCGCAGTGGAACTCGCCAATCACGGATACAAGAACGTACATCCACTGTTCATTGGCTTCGAAGCCTGGGAGAAAGCAGGCCTCCCGCTCGAACCGAAATAACCTTTGGAGTGCGGCGGCTCGACGCCGCTTTATTGTCCGGTGGCTTGACGCCGCTTGGGTGAATGGAAGATGACCCGGCCCGCCGCAGGCCTGTGCTTTTAAGCCGAAGCGGTGGGATAAGAAAGCGGCGTCAAGCCGCCCGCACTCCAAAGAGTGCTCGCCACCTCAAGTTTTTCTCAACCACCCCTAAATGGTGAAATAGCGCGACTTGACTAAAGCCGCCGACCCTCACGGCCCCTCAAGTTTTTCTCAAGGCCTCCCGATTACTCTCTCATCATGATTAAACCAACCAACGGGATGGCGCAGACCGAACCCGTCAAAACTTTAGGAGGCCCCGACATGTTCGCCAAATTTACCAAGCTCCGCTCAAACTTGATTATGCTCGCAATTTTGCTGGCCATCGTTGCCGTCGTTAGCCGGATGATAACGGCCCCGGCGAGCGCAGATGCGGGAACCACCTCTGTAATCGTTCAACTGAGCGACGATCCAGCGGCGGTTTACAAAGCGAAGACAGAAAAGGCCGGTGGACAGGTATCCGCGGCGCAGCTGCAAGCCTATCGCGATGGCTTGCGCGCCAAGCAGGATCAGTTTCTTACTGACCTCAAGAACAACGGCGTCTCTTTCTCGGTTGATGGTGTCGACGTTCCCGATTTTACCGGCGCGCTGGCCGGCCACGTTGACTATCGCTACACCCTCGTCCTAAACGGTATCGCGCTCAATGTGCAGCCCGCGGCCGTGAGCATCATCTCCGGCATGCCGCAGGTTAAGAGTGTCGAAGCAACTCGACCGCTGGCTATCCAGCTCGAGAAGAGCGTGGACTACGTCAATGCTCCAGCGGTTTACGGCCAGGTTAAGGAGCTCACGCCTTTTGACGACCACCGCGAAGGCTATGAAGGACAGGGCATCAACGTTGCCGTGCTCGATACCGGCATCGACTGGGCGCACACAATGTTTGGCGGCGACCCAACTCCGCCGCGTCTCGGCCTGGCCCCGGCCGCCGCCGCCGTCAACACCAATAAGAAAGTTATCTACTACATGTCGTTTACCGGCGGGTTAATTGACGACTTCGGCCATGGTTCCGCCGCAGCCTCAAACATTGCCGGCTATCTCGGCCTGGCTCCTGGCCCCGACAAACTTCCCGGCACTGCTGACGATATTCGAGTCCATGGCGTCGCTCCTCAGGCACGCTTGATGGGTTACAAAGTCTGTCTCGGCGTCGGCAGCTGTCTTAGTACCTCAACGATCATGGCGATTGAAGACGCCGTCTCCCCAGTCAGTTTGAATTTTCAACCCAAGCCAGTCGCCCACGTAATCAATCTCAGTCTCGGCGGTTCAGGTGGACCTGACGATGACACTGCGGTGGCGGCGAGCAATGCAGCGCTCCTGGGGACAATCGTCGTAGCTTCGGCCGGCAACTCGGGTCCGGCGCAAGGTACGGTTGGGTCGCCGGCGGCGGGACGGCATGTGATCGCAGTTGGCGCCAACAATGATCCGGCAACTGGTTCAAACACGGTGGATCTCGTCGGTGGTCAGACGGGAATGATTGCGAATGTTCTTGACGGCTCTGCCGCAATCACCACGAACCTTACCAACAACTACGTGTTCTGCGGTTTTGCCGAGACTCCTGATCAGGTACCGGATTCCGTTCGCGGAAAGATTGCTTTGATCGAGCGCGGCGGTTCGGTCAACGTTGGTGCGCCGGTCAACGCCGGCACCGGGCTTTTCTCCAACAAGGCAGCTTTCGCCTTCGCTAAGGGCGCGATCGCGGTCGTCGTTTTCAATAACGTTGACGGCGAACTTTCGGCTGCCACAGTTCGCGCCTCGGCAATTCCAGTAGTTGGAATCTCTAAGATCAACGGCGAGTACCTGAAGGCGCAGATAGGATCAAGCGCGGTCGGCGCCACCTCAGCTAAGCAACTGAAGTTGAACAGCGCTCTCTTCTTCCAGCCACAGATGACCGACTTCTCGTCGCGTGGTCCGCTGGCGGGTCTGGGCCAAATCAAACCTGACGTTACCGCCCCTGGGCTCGGCATTCTCAGCGCGACCGTACGTGTCGGTAGTGCTGCTACCAACACCGGCACCATGTTTGACCCGACCGGGTACATCCATGCCAGCGGCACCAGCTTCTCCGGCCCCCACGTCGCGGGCGCGGTGACTCTGATCAAACAAGCTCATCTTGGTTTCACGCCGGACATGGTCCGGGCGGTATTGGCCAACACTTCGACTAATCTGCGAAGCGCCTCCGGCACCCCGCGGGCCGATGGCAATGCTTCCGAACCAATCAACGCGCAGGGTGGCGGATTGATTAACGTCGGCGCGGCCATCAATGCGAAGGGCGTCATGGGTATCATCGGCGACGGGATCAACGAGCCCGGTATTCTGGCCAGCTATTCCTTTGGTGAAGCGAGCATTCTCAACAATCGCATCGTCAATACCCGCAGCGTGACAGTCACAATCAAGGACACCTCCGGGCAGGGCGGTACCTACAATCTTTCAACCACCAACAATCGCTACTTTGATGTCAACGGGGTGACGGCTACGGTCAGTCCGTCCAGTGTTAATGTCCCAGCCAACGGCAGCGCGACGTTCACCGCCACCGTCACCCTCGATGGCGACAAGGTTCGCGACGCGGCCGAGCCGAAGGAGCTTCAATGGTATGTGGTGGCGCAGCGCTCAGGTGCGAGTGAGACCTTGCGTGTGCCGATGTACTGGCGCGCCAATCCTACCGCGCCGTCTCCGGGTCTGGCTTCCATCGCGACCGAGACCTTTACCGGCACGGTGCTGGCCAGCGATGGCGGTGTCCAGCGTGATCAGCTCGGTGACTACGTTGCTTCCGACGTTACCTACGTAGACGTTCCCGTCCAGGTAGGCGTGGCCGCGCTCGGCCTCGACGCCACTCTGGAGTTTAGTTCTACTCACATTGCAGACATTCCAGGCGTGGGCACCCTCGGTATCCCCGACCTCGACTTCCTGCTTTACGATCCGGATGGCACCGAGATTGGCAGGTCAGGAAACGGCGGCGGGCCGGAGCATATCGCAGCGGCCGCTACTCGCCCGGGAACTTACGTCTATCGCGTTTATGGATGGTTGAATCCACCGACAGACTTCACCATCACCAGCAAACAGCTGCTGGGCGGTGCGCCACCGATTGTTCAGCCATTTGCCGCTGACTTTACCGGCGCCGACGGTCAGGCCACGGACTTCGATGGCAATTACATGGTCAGCTGGCAGTCGGCCGGTGAAGTCCTGAACTACGAAGTTGAAGAGTCGACTGATGGAACAAACTATACGGCGATTCGGACGGTTGACGCGGCAACCACGAGCGTTGCGATCGCTAACGTGCCCAACGGTACTCGCAGTTACCGCGTGCGCTCGATTACGCCGGGACGCATCGGCTTG
>DATKIS010000673.1:0-9823 GCA_035543975.1 Pyrinomonadaceae bacterium | reverse complement strand
TGCAGCCACTTACAAACCAGGCTGATTATGTAGATTCCCCAGGTGTTGGGCGTGTTGTAAAGCGACTTGTTCTCGACGTGGGTGCGGTAATCGAGCATGGTGTGAAGTCCGTCTGGAATTCGCTGCAGCAGATCGTCGCGCATGATGACCAGAGTAACGCCGCTCGGTCCCATGTTCTTCTGAGCTCCGGCGTAGATCAGCGCATACCGATCCACCTGAATAGGGTGAGACAGGATGTCAGACGAAGCATCGGCCACCAACGGCACAGTGCCAACCTCAGGCTCTTGTTTCCATTCAACTCCTTCAATTGTTTCATTGGTCGTTAGGTGAACGTAGGCCGCCTTCGGATCGAGCTTGAGTTCATCGCCAGCCGGGACCCGCGTGAAACCACCGTCGGCCATCGTGGCCGCGACGTTCGTGGCGCCGGCACGCTTAGCCTCCTTCAGGGCCTTCTTTCCCCAGCTTCCGGTGATGATGTAATCCGCGCTACCTTCCGCCGGAAGAAAATTCATCGGAATCATTGAGAACTGCAAACTCGCCCCGCCTTGCAGGAAAAGTACGTGATAGTTGTCCGGGATGCCGAGAAGTTCTCTGAGACCTGATTCGGCACGTCCAAAGATTTCGTCAAAGGTCTTCGAACGATGGCTGATCTCCATCACCGACATCCCGACACCCGGAAGCGTCATCATGTCGCGCTGAGCTTCCTCAAGCACCGGGAGAGGCAGGACCGCCGGCCCCGCACTGAAGTTGAAAATTCGTTCCGTCATCATTCTGTTTCTCCGTAAATAGTGAATCGTAGATGGTAAATAGTAAGAACCAGTATTTCAGGTCTCGCAGAAATCAACTAATCGCGGTTAAGGCTCAGAACCATTTACCATTTACCATTTACCATTTACCATTCACCGTTTTGCTCTACTCTTTTTCTCCATGTTGCGCCCGCATCATGCGTCCTGCCAGGCGCGTAACCAGGTTCCGCGGAACAAAGCGTTCACTCTCAACCATGAAGAAATTTGTCCAACCTGACACCACACTCGCCTTGCGTTGAGTGAGCGCTCGGAGCGCTACATCCACTACCTCTTCCGGAGTCTGCGAAACCCGAGCCGGAGGTTTCTTACCACGCGCGGCTTCAAAGAAATTGGTTTCAGTCACCCCCGGGCAGAGTGCCATGACATGAACTCCGTGAGGCCGGTTCTCTTCCCAGAGCGCTTCTGAAAACGAAAGGACAAAGGCTTTGGTGGCAGCGTAGGTCCCCATGAATGGCACTGGCTGAAACGCCGCAGTTGAAGCAACGTTTATGATCGCTCCCTGTTTTCGTTGGAGCATTGGGGCCAGGAAACGATGGGTCAGTTCTACCAGCGACTTGATATTCAGATCGATCATATTTAGTTCGCGCTCCAGATCGAGCTTGCTGAATTCACCCATCGAGCCAAAGCCTGCGTTGTTAACGAGCAGGTCTACAGTCAGCCCGCGTTTTTCGGCTTCTTCAAACAAACGGGCAGGCGACTCGGGCTCACTGAGATCGAGCGCCACGTACTGGGCGCGAACGCTGTTTGACCTACCGAGTTCGTTGCATAGGGTTATTAGCTTGTCTTCTGAGCGGGCAACCAACAGGACATTCCGACCTCGCGCCGCCAGCTTGCGAGCGAAGACTTCGCCAATGCCTGATGACGCCCCTGTGATGAGAGTGGTGTTCATTTATTAGTTAGTCCAAGCAGATCGAGCTCAATAATGTCTGGGCTTCCAGCCCGCAATTTATCCAGCACTTCTCGGGAAGGTGCGTTGTCGAGGTTGATACGGGCCACAGCAGCCTCGGCGCCTTCGAAGACGATGTTCTCCATCTCCTGAACGTTAATGTGTTCGCTCTTGATGGCATCAAGCACAGTCGCCAGGACGCCAGGACGATCCAGATGTCGAACTACCAGGCGATGGGTCGCCGGGGTTTGCCTGGCCAGATTAACTACATTGGGAACTTTACCCGTCTCCTTAAACTCGCGAACGATCCTCACCGTCTCAGCGGCAATCGCTTCCTGTGCCTGATCGGTTGAAGCACCGACGTGGTGGGTACCGTAGAGATTTGGCTCAGTTCGAATATCGTCGCCGAATTCGGCGACGGCCGAAGTTGGCTCACCGGCAAAGACGTCCAAGCCGGCGCGAATCCCCCGAGTCTTCATGGCCTCGCTCAAGGCCGGCTGGTCCACCACTTCCCCCCGGGCAGTGTTAATAAAGTAGGAGCCTGCCCGCATCGTGGCGAAGAACTCAGCCCCCAGGAAGCCCTTGGTATCCGGGTTTAGAGCAACGTGAACGCTGACGATGTCTGCCTCGGCCGCCACCTCGGCCGGAGTCGCTTTGTACTCGACACCCAAGGCTGCCGCGCGTTCTGGTGTCAGGCTTCGACTCCAGGCAATTACCGGCATTCCGAAGGAGCGCGCGCGCGGGATCATCTCCTGGCCGATCTTCCCTACTCCAACCAGTCCGAGAGTGCGGCCGAAGAGACCCCGCGCTTTGGAAAACTCCTTCTTGTTCCATTCGCCACGACGCAGGGCAATCACATTGTCGGGAATGCGCCGGTCGAGCGCGAGAATGAGAGCAAAGGCCAACTCGGCGACGGCGATCGAATTCTTTCCCGGGCAGTTTGAAACATAGATGCCTCGCCGCGACGCAGCCGCCACGTCGATGGTATTGAAACCCGCTCCAGCCCTGACGACGAGTTTGATCTGGCCCGCCGCAAGCATAGGCTCAGTCACTTTTGTGCCGCGCACGACCAGGACGTCGGGATCCACCTCACGAATGGCCTCGACGAGAGCTTCGTCCTTCAGCTCTGGTTGAAAAGAAACATCGCAGCCGAGTGCCTGTAAGCCATCGCGCCCGGATTGCTCAAATTTGTCGGCGATTAATACGCGCATTATTTAGTCCAGAGTCCAATGTCTAATGTCCAACGTCCAGAGTCCAATGCCTAAAGTCTTCCCCTCATGTCCAACGTTGCAGGGTCAGATTCTTAGTTCCAGACCTTAGACTTTGGACGTTGGACTTTGGACGTTCTAGATCTTATGAATCAAAAGCCCGTCGCGCAGCTTCGGCTCAAACCACGTCGATTTTGGCGGCATGATCTCGCCGGCGTCCGAAACTCGCAGCAGGTCCTCGATCGTCGTCGGGTACAGCGCAAAAGCTACTGCCGCCTGCCCTTCATCAACGAGTCGCTTCAGCTCCTTGCTGCCGCGCATGCCTCCGATAAAGTCTATGCGCTTATCGGTGCGAACGTCTTTGATTCCCAAAATTGGATCTAGTAAACGATCCTGAAGAATGCTCACGTCGAGCGAGTCGACAATTCCTTGCGGCGGCGCCACGCCTTCGGGGAGACGGAGAGTGCACCAACTACCTCCCAGGTACATGGCCCACTCCCCGCGCTTGCCCGGTTCAGGAGTTCCAGTCTCCTGAACGTCGAATTCTTTACGGATTGCGTTCAAAAACTCTTCACTGGAAAGACCATTCAAATCCCGGACGGCGCGGTTGTAGGGCAGTATCTGCAACTGCTCATCTGGAAACATCACGGCCAGGAAGAAGTTGTATTCTTCGTCTCCGGAATGCCCGAAACTCTGCTCTTTAAGTTCAGCCCGCGCTCTGGCAGCGCTGGCGGCGCGGTGATGTCCGTCGGCAATGTATAGAAACGGGATCTCTCGAAACGCGTGGACAAAGCGCACCGGATCAGGAACGTGCCAAATTGTGTGCTGGATACCGTCCTCCGCTGTGAAGTCGAAGAGAGCGTTAGCCATCGTCGTCTCCATTACCATAGTGTCAATGTCGCGGTTGGCCCGGTAGGTAAGGAAGACCGGTCCGGTTTGTGCGCGCAGAACCAGCATGTGACGAGTACGGTCATCCTCTTTATCGCGGCGGGTACGCTCGTGTTTACGAATAAGATCCTGGTCATACTCATCTATCGAGCCACAGGCGACCACGCCAATCTGTTCATGGTCTCCCATGATGAGCCGGTAGAGATAAATTCCCGGGGCAGCTTCCGTCTCAAGGGGAGCGTCCTTGATTAGTTTGTCAAAGTTCTCCAGGGCTTTTCGGTAAACCTGGTCACTATACGGGTCGGTGCCATCCGGCAGATCAATCTCGGGCCGCGACGCGTGCAAAAAACTCAATGGGTTCTGAGCCGCCAACTCGCGAGCTTCGTTCGTATTCACCACATCATACGGAACGCTGGCTACGCTATCCGCTCGGTCAGCGGGTGGTCGTAAGGCTTGAAAAGGACGAATGTGTGCCACTGATTCCTCCCGATGCAGTCAGAATCCCCGAATCCAGCTGCAGAGTACGACTGCGCTTTGTTCCCTAACGTTATTAATTGCAGAGGGCTTGTCACTTAAGACTATCCGGTCGCCCACTGTCTTAGCAAGTCGGGAAATTGAACGTGAAGGGCCGCCCACGTGCGAGGAAACCGGGAGTGATCCAGCAGCCGCCGCCGACTCGAAAATGACGTGGTTAAGTGTAGAATGCTTGTGTATGCCCTCTTCGGAAGAGTCAACCCGTGGTCAGGATGGGTCTGCAAAGACTGCCCTCGTCGAGAGACTGCGTCAGGTTGATGCGGAGTTTCGACGCGAAATGCGCGTTCGAGGTTTTGACCCTGACCAGGATGGAAACCTCGCGCTGACGGCGCCTCTGGCAAAGCTGTATGCTGAACGAGAACAGTTGAGAGAAGAACTGGAGTCTATGTTCGAAAGTTAATTCCCGTTTCCGGCTTTTAGACCCATTAACGAGGCCAGGGAGTCCAAGTACCATTATGAGAGAAGTCGAGAGGATCGAAGACCAGTTGCAGCGGGCCTTCGCCGGCGAAGCGTGGCATGGGCCATCGGTCCTTGAGATTATCGAAGACATAACTCGGGAACAAGCAGCTGCCCGTCCGCTGGCAGGCGCTCACAGTATCTGGGAGCTCGTGCTTCACATTGCGGCCTGGGAGCGTGCGATTGTGAGCAGACTGAGCGGTGACCGCGCACAACTGACTGCCCACGAAGACTGGCCCAGGGTTGCAGCGACTACCGAAGAGGCCTGGCAGCACACCAAACAAATACTCAGTCAAGGCCATCATGAGCTTCGAACTGCAATCGCTGGCCTGGATGAGTCACGACTTGACCAACCAATCATCGAGGGCATGTCTTCAGTGTATGTAACACTCCATGGAATTCTTCAGCACTACCTTTATCATGCCGGACAAATTGCGCTATTGAAAAAAGCAGTTTTGGAGGGTGAGCAATGAACGAACTAGCAAGTAGAGACTGTGTTCCTTGTCGCGGTGGCGTGCCCCCTCTGAAGGGTGAAGAGGTCACCACACTGCAATCGAAACTTGAGGGCTGGGAAGTTGTTAATGAACACCACCTGCGGAAGGAATACAAGTTTAAGGATTTCAAAGAGACTCAGGCGTTTGTGAATCGGGTGGGCGATCTCGCCGAAGAACAATGGCACCATCCGGATATTTGCTTTGGCTGGGGACGTGCGGAAGTCACGATCTGGACGCACAAGATTGATGGCCTGACGGAAAGCGACTTCATTCTGGCAGCCAAGATCGACATGCTTTAGTTCTTGCATTTGCCGAAATAGGGCTATCTCCGATGGCGTAGAGGTGAGTTATATGTTGCGTGCTACGATAACTTCCGTGAGCGAAAACGACCAACACCTCATCAGCTTTATTGCCACCACTGTCGAGACTCTGCGCGATCAGTTCGAGACCATGCGTCAGCAGATGGTGACGAAAGAGGATCTCGCTGCGGTCAGGGAGCAGATGGCGACTAAGCGAGACCTCGCGGAGGTGAAGGATCAGGTGGCCCGAGTTGAAGCGCGCGTTGACGACATTGAAACTAAGATGGCCACGAAGGATGACCTTGCTGCGGTGGCCACGAAACAAGACCTGGGCCAAATGGCGACCAAGAATGATTTAAGCCGCCTGGAAACCACGATGCACGGAGAGTTTGAACAAGTCCATATTCGTCTTGATTCAATTGATCGTTCGCTCTCTAATCGGATAGGTCACATTGAATCCGAAGTGAGCCGCCTTCGTAGCGTTCTTTATTGGTTGGTGAAGGATAAACCTGAGATGTTGAGGCTTCTTGGTCGACCCACACCCGGGGAAGATCCGTTACCGAGCTGATTCTCGGGGAATATTTCTAGTCTCTTCCAAATAGATCTTCTCCGTTTCTTGTATCATTCGATCAACGCCAAACCTGGCGGCCACCGATCGCTGAGCCGCCGCCCCCAAGCGGATTCTCCCAGCTTCGTCACCCAACAATCCTCCAATCGCTTCTGCTAACCTGCCGACGCCCCCCACCGGTACCAGCAGACCCGTCTCGCCAGGTTCGATTATTTCTCGCGCACCTTCCGTTTCAGTTGCAACTACGGCTGCCCTGCTCGACATAGCTTCGGCTATCGCGAGGCCGAAGGATTCTGTGTGCGACGCCGAAACAAAGACATCGAGCGCGCTGTATAGCTTGGCAAGGTCCTCCAGCCATCCCACCAGCTTCACGCGATCTGTCAGCCTAAGTTCCTTGACCAACTGCTCCAACGCACTTCGGTACTTGTGTCCGGGCGAGTGGTCAATCCCGGCCACCACAAAATAAGCATTCGGAACTTGGCTTATCACTTGAGCGGCCGCCCGGAGAAATTCGGTCTGGCCTTTGAGTGGGGTCAGCTCGCCGACCGTTCCAACCAACAGGGTTTGGTTCGGAAGTCCCCAATCCTGCAGAAACTGCTGGCGGTCAAACGTTCGCCTGGTAGCTTCGAATCTGGTCGTGTCAATTCCATTCAAAACCACGCTAATCCTGTCGGGCTCCGTGACGCGATCAGAACGAAGTTGAACAGCCACCGCATTGGACACCGCAATTATTCGCGCCACACCGGAAAGAGTAATTCGATGCAGTCGACTGAGCGGGAAAAGAACATGTCGTGTGATGACCAACCGCGCTTCTTTGCTTTGCCTTACCGCATAAGCTGCCAGCGGATAGTCCCGGGCCATGTGCGCGTGCACGATCTCAATTCGATTCCGGCGCACTAGCCTCGCAAGTTCACGAGCGCTTCTGGCATCGAGAGAATTTCGTAACGGAAGGGTCGTGACGTTTTCCTTGCCAATCTTCCTGAGTTCACCAATCAGGGGCGAGTTTGGCCGGAGAGCCAGGTACACCTCGTGTCCACGGCCGGCGAGCCCGTTAGCCAGGTCTGCAAGGTGTCGCTCACCTCCGCCCATTGATTGGGCCGAACTGATTTGGAGAATCTTCAACTGGAACGAATACAGTCGTCAGGTTTGGAGTTAACTTCGCACGACCGAATGTACACAAGAACTCCCTTCTCATCCACATGAAACCGGTCTTTAGATAGGTTTTTCGGGATCTCGCAGCCAAGTCCAACTCCAAGCTCCGCGTATTGAAGCCAAACAGCGAAGGTCACAGGTGTTTGCTTACCGCGCCGCGAAAAGCGTTAGGTTCATAGAAAATGTGGGTGCGAGCCCGGCACGGGTGTTGCGGCCACCCACAGTTCCCCTGCGTGTTTATTGATGTCTCGGGGTCGAAAATCAAAGGAGGCGGATCTTATGGCGAAGCCAAAATTAGTAACCGGACTTTTCAAAAATCGTGTAGCGGCGGAAGCTGCGGTGGACGCTGTCTTGAAGCGGGGATATACCCGGGACGACATCAGCGTAATGATGTCTGACGCAACTCACAACAAAGAGTTTGCTCTACAGGCGCGAACGCATGCAGCGGATGGCGCTGGAATCGGCGGTGCACTCGGCGGCGTGGTTGGCGCTGTGTTGGCAGCCATCGTGGCGGTAGGGAGTACGATTCTTCTGCCTGGGCTTAACCTTGTGATTGCGGGTCCCATCGCGGCAGCCCTTGCCGGGGCTGGTGCGGGTGCGGCTACCGGTGGAGTCATTGGTGCGCTCATTGGCGCCGGTATTCCGGAGTATCGCGCGAAAGTCTACGAAGCGGGGTTGAAAGGCGGAGGCATTTTGCTTGGAGTAGAGGGCAAATCGGACCAGGAAGTAGATAAGCTCGAGGATCTGCTGGAATCAATCGGTGGCGAAAACGTCCGTGCTGAGTAGTTCTAAAACCCGTAAAGAACAAAAAGGGCTTACGACGTGACTCGCCGTAAGCCCTTAATGTTGGCTGGGGTGAAACTCTGCGTGGCTTCCCCGAACTTACTTACCAATTGCCTCACCAATATCTTCCACGGCTTCACCGATTTTCCGTCGCGCCTTACCCAGGCCTTCTTGAACCTGGCCCCCGGTCTGATCCGCTCGACCCTCGTCTTCCAAATCCCGGTCATCTACGGCGCGGCCTACTGTTTCCTTCACTGTGCCCTTTGCGCGATCAAACTTTCCTTCCAACTCATCTCGGTTTGGTAATCCCATTCAAAGCCTCCTTATGCTCTATGCCTCGGTTTTAGACTAAAGTCCGATGGGCGTCATAGTGCAATGCATGTTCCTCTAATACCAGGAAAGGACTTTGACCGACTGCGGCGATATAAAGAGGAGTTTCCTTTTGAAACGGGTGGCGCAAACGTCCTTGTCTTGACTAGTGTACGCTTCGGGGACTCTGCTGCTTCAAGTTCGAACGCCAGGCCAACCAGATGTTAGATTGCCTCTTCGGTTTCCGCCTTCTTCACAAATCGATAATTCCTGTCGCAGAGCGGTAGCCTGACCTCGAAACGGGTGCCCTCGCCAGGCTCGCTCACAACCACGATTTCACCCTTGTGTCGGGTGATGATGCCATGCGACGCCGAGAGACCCAGACCGCTGCCCAGTTTTCCCTTGGTCGTAAAGAAGGGTTCGAAAATTCGCGAAGCGGTGTCGGGTGGCATTCCGCAGCCAGTGTCGGCAACCCAGAAACAGCCGGTATCCATTTCGGCCCGGGCACCTATTTCCATAACGCCGCCGTCCGGCATCGCGTCGACCGCATTGAAAATCAGGTTGAGCACGACTTCGCGTAGCTCAGCCTGTTCACCAATAACGTAACAAGACGCGCTACTTTCAACCCTGACGTCGATCTTTCCAGACTTGCTCTGCCACTTCGGTCGGGCGATATCAACGCTGGACGTAAGGAGATATCCCAACTCAACCGCGGCAAACTCATTGCCGGAATCGCGGCGCGCAAACTCAAGTATGCGACGCAGAGTTTTAGTGCCGTCCTCAACCGCGTTAGTGATGACTTGAAGACTCTTGGCGGACGACTCGTCAGTGGCGTTTCTGAGCAGGAGTTGCGCCCGGCCTTGTATAACGGTCAAAGAGTTATTCAGATTATGGGCCACGCCAGCCGCCAGTTCTCCGACTGCTCGTAACTTGTCCGACTGTGCCATTAACTCGTGTTCACGTTTTCGTTCGGTAACGTCTCGCAAGAAAACGAGCACCCCATCTATTTCGCCGTCCTTCCAGAGTGGAGAGGTATGGGCCTCGGCATAACGAATAGACCCATCGCTGCGAACTACGCGAACTTCATATTCACAGTCATCGCCGGCAACTGTGCGGCGCAGATTCTCCGAAGTTAGCGCTCGGGAGTCTTCGGACACGATATCCAGAAAGTTACCGCCGGCGGTCATCAGCAGCCGGTACGCTTCGGCCCGTTCATTCATCCAGGTGATACGCCCGAAACGATCGAGCGCGTAGATTTCGTCTGGAGTTCGCTCGGCAATGCTGGCAATAAACGATTTGTGAGCGATGGCTTCGGCTTCGGCACGCCGCAGATCCGAAATGTCCCGGGCTATTACCAAGGCGCCCGTCTCGGTGCCGGATTCGTCAAGCTTGAATGGCTCCACGATCACGGAGATCGAGTTCTGGCCTTCGGCGCCTGCC
>DATKIS010000672.1:0-2089 GCA_035543975.1 Pyrinomonadaceae bacterium | reverse complement strand
GCCCGTTTTGATCCTTCTTCAGTTCCTTCTATACTGCGACCGCAAAAGCATTCGCTTGAGGCCACCCCACCATCGGGGTCTGAAAAGGTGGTTTCTGACGATTCATTGCGGAAAGGGAGAGGTCTCGCAACCGTTTGGTTGGTTACGGCCGGACAATAAGTAAACAAGTTAATGAGCACTAATCCTAACCAATCACTTGTGGCTCTGCCTCCGGAAATCTCTCTATTACTGGTTTGTGCGCGGACGCAAATTGATGAAGAACTGGCCCAACGCATTCGTGAGATGGTCAGGCAACCACTCGACTGGAAGTATTTGATCGAGTCGTCCCTTAGCCATGGGTTGATGCCCCTTCTATATGAGAATCTCAAGGCCATCTGTCCGGAACTTGTGCCGGATAACCACCTCAACCGGCTGAAGGAGATGTTCCAGAAGAACGCTGCCCGCAGCGTTTTTCTGACTGGCGAACTCTGCCGCATCCTGGATCTATTCGAGGCTGAGGGTATCGCCTCGATGCCCTACAAGGGGCCGGCGATTGCTGTTTCAATCTACGGAAATCTGACCCTTCGTCAATTTGCCGATCTGGATATTCTGGTGCGCAAGCGCGATGTTTGGCGCTGCCAGCAATTACTCGTTTCCAAGGGTTATCAACCACACTTCAATATTACCCCCAGGCAGTTGCCCGCCTTCTTGAAGTTGGGCTACGTGCAAATGTTCACCCGCGATCGTGGGATGAGCATTGTGGAGTTGCACTGGAGTATCGCGTCCAGGTTTTTCATGTTCCCCTTTGATAGCGATCGCTTCTGGTCCAGGCTGGTGCAAATGGATCTGGCCGGGAGAAAGGTGCTGGCGCTGGCACCGGAGGATCTGCTCCTTATTCTATGTGTGCATGGGGCTAAAGATCTGTGGGAACGACTGGAATGGATTTGTGGGATTGCCGAGTTGGTGCGGGCTAATCCGGACGTCGACTGGCAAGCGGTTAGGCAACATGCGAAAGAGCTGGGCGCGGAAAGAATTCTCTTGCTGGGTCTGCTGCTGGCGCGACAGTTATTCGCGGCGAACTTGCCCGCTCACGTGGTCAAAATGATCGACCAGCAGCCAGTGGTCCACTCGCTTGCCAGGGAAGTCAGCGAAAACTTGTTGCGAGGAAATTCGGCCGCGCCCGGATTACGCCGCAGAGTGCTCTTCCATGTTCGGGCAAAAGAGCGCTTCACGGACAGGTTGCGCTACTGTATCCGGCTGGTCTTTACCACCACACCGGTAGACTGGGAAAGCTTGCCCTTGCCCGCATCCCTCAGCTTTCTCTATCCAGTGCTAAGACCGTTTCGTCTTGCCAAAAAGTACGCCGTAGGTCAATCTAAAAGTCTGATCTGTTAAAAAGTAAAACTGTCCTTCATTAACCAGTCTATAGATGCTGAGCGGCCGTGACATTGTCTACATCTCTACCATTGAGTGGAATTTCATCTGGCAGCAAAACCAGGAGATCGCCCTGCGGCTGGCGCGGGCAGGGAACCGGGTTCTTTATGTAGAAAACACTGGCGCGCGTTCCCCGCGAATTGGTGATGCGGCGCGGATCATCTCGCGTCTGAAGCGTTGGGCCACCTCCCTTGCCTCACACGGTTTACGCGAAGTGGCCCCTAACGTCTTCGTTTGTTCCCCCTTGATTTTGCCGCCATTTGGTTCTCGTACTCAGCAGGCGATCAACCGCGGTATCTTGCTCCCGATCATTCGCCGCTCCGCCCGCCGATTAGGGATGCGAAACCTGTTGTTATGGACCTACCTGCCGACGGATACGGCTGTAGGCCTGATCCAGTTGATGCGTACACCTGCCAGCCCCATCGTCTACTACTGTCTGACGGATTTCCCTCAACTGAGTTCGGATCCCGAGCAAATGAGAAAGACTGAGGAATCATTGCTGCGAATGAGTGACGTCGTCTTTACCAGTTGCAACCAACTAGCGGAACGGCTGGCGCCGATGACGAAGAAAGTTCAGATATTTCCGATGGGTGTGGACCTGAGCGCATTTAGCAACGACGCTGGTGCCGCCGTGTCTGGAGATTTGGTTTTGGATGAAGATCACCCGGACGGACAA
>DATKIS010000671.1:0-8029 GCA_035543975.1 Pyrinomonadaceae bacterium | reverse complement strand
GAGCTTTCGAGGATCTTCGGTCTCGCATTCCCATATTACGAAACTACTCCACCCGAGCTTACGAAGAGCATAGCGATTCGTTTTGTCGCGAGCGGCATTTCCATCGAGTTTCTCCATCCAGAACTCTCTATTGTTAGTAGGTGTCGTGCAGTTCTTGCAACCTTTATGTCGATGCCAAAAACAACCGTGCACGAACAGCGCGACGCGTCGGCTGACAAAAACAACATCCGGTTTGCCGGGCAAATCCTTTCGGTGTAGACGAAATCTATAACCCATGCCGTGCAGCATCGAGCGGACTCGCTTCTCCGGTATCGTATCCTTGCCGGGAATGCGGCTCATGTTCCATGACCGCCGCTCTTTGGTGAGTTGGTCGCGCATTGGACACTAAGATAACGTGCCACGAATAGTGATTCAATACGACGACGGCTTCTATTACCGGCTAATCATCATCGGCAGCCGGCGAAACTTCGCGTGGCGGGAACCGCTGGCTGAAAGGGCGGTCACGCTGGGGGAGATACTTGAACCTAAGCCAACACCACACATCCCTGACTATGTGGCTCGCCGACTGGAGGGCAAGTATCGTGATCGACCGATTGTCAGCGATCCTGCGCGCGGAGATATTGCTCCTACGTGCGTGGCGCACTATGCGAAGGACTTGAGTACGAGACTGGTGGCGGATGGCAGGTTTCCGAACGGCGTGCGACCGTACACGGTTCGAGAGTATGCCCGGTTGCAGGGGGTGCCTGATGAGTTCAGTTTTGCGGGTAGCGATAACGATGCGTATCGGATGATTGGGAATGGCGTGTCTGTGCCGGTGGGGAAATGGATTGGGTCTGAGATTACCCGCTATTTCCAGTAAGGGCTTTGGTTTTTATGCGTGAAGGTGGTTCAATTGGTGGAGGAGGGCTGCTAAATCATGGCTACAAATCTAACGAAGGAGATTGCTGAGAAAGCGTCGATGCTACCTGATGATCTCCAAGGCGAGGCGCTGCAGTTTGTCGAATCGCTCATGGCGCGACAAAAAAATGGCGAGAAACAACCATTTGAAAGCGTGAAAGGTATTCTTCAGGGTAACTACGATAGCCTGGATGATGACACCGGGGAGATGCGGCGCGAGGCGCTGAAGAATTTTCCTCGGGACATTGAACTATGAGTTCGATTGTCTCAGACACGCATGCGCTGATTTGGTTTCTGGCTAACTCACCCAGATTATCTCGGACAGCGGGTCTCGCATTCGAAGAAACTCAAACCGCTGGCGACCTCATCTACGTTCCGTCAATCGTCATTGTCGAATTGCGTTACCTCGTGGAGAAGCGAACCTTTAGCGAAGCTGATTACCAAACGATCCTGGCGGCGGTTACTAATCCGGCTACAGCGCTCACCATCGCTCCCCTTGATCTTGCCGTCGCCAACGCTTTGGCCCAGATTCCCCGCAAAGTCGTGTCGGACATGCCTGACCGGATTATTGCAGCCACAGCCCTATCTTTGAGTTTGCCTCTGGTCACTCGGGATGCGGAGCTTCGTCAACTAACTAACATTACAACTGTTTGGTGAGGCGCTCCACTCCGCCCCCCGCAGCTACCCACTTGCAGCCACGCTAATCATAATTGCCTCTTGGGAAACTTTGCGTGTCGCGAGCCTGACATTCAACGTTGAGGGTCGTGACAACGATGCGTATCGAATGATTGGGAATGGCGTGTCCGTCCCGGTGGGGAAATGGATTGGGTCTGAGATCACGCGCTATTTCCAGTAGGCGGTGGAACTGAATAACAGTCCGTCGAGATCTCACACATCCTTCCCCCCACTTCTATCTTGCCCGACGCCGGTGTAGGAGGCCTGCCTTTGGAGTGCGGCGGCTTGACGCCGCTTTCCTCCGCGGCTTGTTTTGGCTCCAAAAAGGCGCCAGGCAAGGATCAGTAGTCGTCGCCCATATTGAGCTTTCGCAATAGCTGGCGGAACAAAACTCGTCACCGCGTGTCTAACCTCACATCAGTCTCCATGCTCCAACTTCAGCTCGGAAAGGATGGTTCATCATGAATCGAAAGGTTCTGATTGTGATAGGTCTCATGGCCGGGGTGGTGCAGGCCGCGGCCGGAGTGGCTATGTATCTTGCGGGCTTTTACTTTGCGCCCTGGAGCATGATGGCAAGCTTGCTGCTGCTCCTGGTTTGCATCGTGGTGGGCCAGAGTTGGTACCGGGCTCATTACCTAAACGGAGAGATGACCTACTTGCAGGCCCTGATCGTGGGAGTTGTAGTCAGCGTCGGCACTGGGGTGGTGTATGCAGTCTACAACATGGTTTCGATCACCTGGTTCTATCCCCATTTTCTCGACGAAGTGGTGCGAGCCCGGATGGCCCAAATGGGCGGAACTGAATCGTTTGCTTCACTGCGAGCGGGTGTTAGTGCGTCAGGGCTCGCAGTTCCCAATCTCATTCGGCTATCCGTAGCCGGATCAGTATTGTCTCTATTAAGTTCATTGTTCATTAGGCGTAGTAAAGGGAGCGACCAGCGAGCCACGAAACTGCACGAACAGCACGAAAGAGAGCGCGGCTAGAGTGGTTTGGTGGAGGTTCGGGGATCGTGTACTCCGGCTCACTACCCGCTGACGCAGGTGATACTGACAAGACTCGAGCCCAGACACCCGCTGACGCAGGTAGTACTATCGAACTATCGACCTGAGAGTACGATTTAGCTTGCTGCTGGGCGCTTTAGCTTGCTGCTAGCGAAGATGCAACCTGAAGGTTGTACTCTAAACGCCTGATGCCCCAACTACCGCGCTTCTTGGAAGACAATTGACCCACTGGGCCTTCAACCTTAGAATCCTCGCCGCTCTGCAAAGTCGAAGAATCGGTCAGACGCCATCCCAAGGAGTTTTGAGTGAACCTAACAATAAGACGCGCGGCTTTTATGGCTGCTTTTGCAGCAATGGCATGGACCGCAGGCTGCCAAACCAAAACAGAGGTGACGAACGGAAATGTAAACGTTCCGGCAACCACTTCCTCGCCGGCGGCCACGGCTAGCCAGCCTGAGGCTGCCAAAGCCGAGACGACGGCGCCATCGGCCACGGGTTCGCTGGCGACGCCAACGGAGGCCTACAAGTTTGGCTATGCGGCCAGGCAAAATAAAGACATCGCCGGATTGAAGCGAGTGTTGGCGAAAGACGCGCAGGAATTCCTGACAATGATTGCTGATACAGAAAAGAAAACTCTCGACGATCAGCTGAAGGCGTTGGCCGACGGAAAGCAAGGCCCCAGCGACGCCTCACGGAATGAGAAGATTAACGGAGATAAAGCGACCCTGGAATACCTCGACGTGAACAGCAAATGGGTCACGATGGATCTGGTGAAAGAAGGAAATGACTGGAAGATAAGTTTGCCGAAAGGGCCATGAGCGAAGGGAAATGGGGAAAGGGTAACGGGGAAAGGTTGGTTACAGCCTTTCCCCGTTTTGGTTTGCTGGTCGGGATTGGGGCTGTTAGGGATGGCCGATTTTCCATGTCTCATTTTCCATTTCTCATTTGCCATCGTAAGCGGGTTGCCCAATGAAAATGAGGAGTCGAGGAGGAGAAAAGGCGTATTTCCATATATGATTTTCCATTTCTCATTTTCCATTGGGTAATCCTGCGGAAGCGGCAAATTCTTCCATTTTCGTAAACCGGCTGAAATGGCGAGTTCAGCGGCCGCGCGGTTAGCAACCTGCTTACGATGACAAATGAGAAATGGAAAATGATATATGGAAAATCCGACTTTCCTCTCAGGCGGATTCATCCCGTCTTGAGCCAGTCGCGACTGTTCTACGGTTTTCCTTTCCCTTTGCCTTTCCCACCACCATGGCCTTCACCGCCCCGGCCCTGGCCGCCGCCTGGCGCCGCCGATTCGCGTTTGGGTTGCTTCGCAGCCGGCGCGCCCTGAGATTGCTGCCTCGCCGGGTTAGCTACTCGTTGTCCCTGCGGTTGCTGTTGAGCCTTGCGTTGGGCTCTCCCCTGCTCACGAGTCGCGTCACGATTCGCCTTCTCCTGCGCGCGAGTTGCCTGAGCCTGGGCCCGCGTAGCCTGCTCCTGGGCACGAGCCTGAGCGCGTGAATCTACTTTTTGTTGCTGCTCGAGGTGGCGCGCCTGGCGTTGAGCGTCAAGATTGCCTTTGGCGGCTTCGCCGTTAAGGCGGTCAATTTCCTGCCTCCGAGCCTGATCCACCTGCCGCGCTTCCCGGCGGTCGTCTTTAGCCTCCCGATTGTCTTTAACTTTGTACTTCTGTCCACGGTCGGAAACACGTTCCACCCGCATCGACTTGGCCAGGCCCTTCCTAAAGCGAGAGTCCCTCAGATCACCGACGATGAACACCGGCGTGTCGCGTAGTTTCTTCGCAATGCCCGGCGGTAGATCAATTTTTCCTCGTCCCCAGGCCGAGTGAACCACCGCATTTCGCAGCGGGGTCAGCGTCAAGGGATCGAGCGTGGTCCGGCTCGACGCTAAACGCTGCTGGTCGATTCGGCGAACGCTCCGCGGATTAATCACGCGACCAAAGGCATCGATAGGAACCACCGTGACTGCTCCGGGTATGCCGAGATTCATGAGTTGCGCCGGCGATAGCTGGTTCTGAGTCAGGTAACTGGGCTGCCAGTTATCGTCGTAGTAACGCGGCGCGTAAGCCTCGCCCGGACCAAGCGGAACCCAGCCGATTTGATTCGGGTCGTCCAAAGGAACAAAAGCCACGAGGGCGGGCGCGTACGCCGGGGTCGTATTCCTGGCCTCGGGAATCCAGTACCACTGGTTGCCCACGTTAGCCCAGCGGCCGTAGTGATAAGGCGCGTAGCCCCAGGGTTCACTCGAAACCCAGGTCGGCCCATACGGATAATCGTTGGTCCACTGGCCCTGTTGATAAGGGACCCAGCTGGAGTCAACTCGCGGTCTCCAGGCGTAGCCATAGCCGTCAAGGCTCTGCCAGTCGCCGTAAGAGTCCAGATCGTTGAGGCCGGGAATACTTGAATTCGTATATTGATAACTTACGTTGCGACGATAGGGATCGTAATAGTAAGGGTCACTAAGATAAGCGTCGTAGTCGTTATAACGGCCGTCATAAGCGTCGCCATATTGGTAGCGGTAGTAATCGTCGACCTGACGTCCGGCATCGTCGCCATTCAGGCGTGACAGCACCAGCTCGGAAGCTGCCTGGGCTGCCAGCGTCAGCATTTCGCCTTTGCCAATACTCGTAGAACCACCCTGGCCCACCACGCGGGCCAAGCCACTCAAGACTGAAACCAGCACGCCGCCATTGTTATCGAAGCCGACGTTGTAGAGCCCGGGCTCATCAAAATCTACGGCGCCGTAGGGCGTCGCCACTTCAAAGACTTCATTCGGATCCAAATACCCGACGTCGAACATGGCCGATCCTTCGCGGAGTGCGAGTTGGGTGCGACGGTTTCCCAGCGATACCACATCGAGCGAAGTGTTGGGATTGAGTCGGGCATAATTCCGGCCGCTGAAAGCGAGGGACGTATGCGCGTTCTCGCGGGTGTAAATCCGATCCCCTACTGAGAAGGGTTGATTCTGGGTGGCAGCAGTCCATTCCGGATTAGCATCGGCATCAACGGCACCCGAGAGGCCATCCGCGAATGCCACGTCACCGTCTACTCGCTGGATGCGAGCAGCCCAGGGCATTTCCTCTGCAGAGACAGTCTGTTCGTGCTTCAGCCAAAAAAACGTGCCGAATCCGGCAATGAGCGCAACTACCAATCCCACAATCGTCAGGTGCGGCCATACTTTTATCTGGTTCATAAAACTCTCCTTATCCAACTCTTAAAGCCCGCAATCAAGCAGGCCGCAAATCAACAGTTCGCCTTGCATCTGTATTTGCGGAGATGTTGTGGCAAGCACCATGCCCGTAGGCAGGCTTATCGCCACAGGGGGCGCGTCAAAGTTAGAGTTCGACGGGAGAGGAGGAATATCCTTAGCAGCCATGACCGGCTGCCATGGTTTGCGCACACTCTTGCAAGGAGATTGCTAGGGAAGGACCTGCGGGTTAGGCGGGAAGGACACTAGAACTACGGTGAATTCGTACGATATCGGGAAGCTGGTGGTCGCATTTCGTGAGCGCCGGCAGCGCGAGGGGGCTTACGGTAACTCAGGGTTAACTCAGGGTTGACTCACGATCCACAAAAGGTCACGAATCACACTAACAAGGCCTGTGTTCATCGTGACCCTTCCGTGGATCGCTTTTGGCTGAGGGTTATGGTTTCCAGGTGAGCGCCCAGAGGATCGCCGTGAAGCTGGCGTAGTCGCTGACTGCGTGTTGATTACATCTGGAGATCGAGGCGCGGCGAGCGCGGCGCAGCAGTGGGATGTCCTCGGGAAGCAACGTCGCCACGGCATCAACTTCGCCATCCGGCGCCTTCATTACCATTTCACGAAAGGCGCTGTAGTCTCCGTTGATTATCCCCTGGAAGGCGCGGAGGTTTTCTTCCCGGGTCAGTTTCGGACGGGCACGCGCTTGAAGTAACTTCGGGTTTGCCACCAGTTCGCGCAACGATTGGCGATTCTCGGCCGAGAGACCAGCAGGGTTGAGTTCCCGCAGCGCCCGGAGTGCGGCCGGTGTGGCCTGACTGGAAAGAATCGCAATCGCATCGGTGCGATGCGGGTGGTCCGCCTGATTTGCGATGCGGGCGAGCACGGGCGTGGCCAGATCCTCCTCCATGCTGCCAAAGATAAATACCGCTCCCAGGAAAGGACCGATTGGATAACCGCCGTGCATCGAGAGCGTGTATTTCGCGTTTGGATATGACAACCACTTGGCGCCGGCTCCCGAAGTATCGAAGCCTTCGACGCCGCGCCGGGCCATCGTCTTCACCCAAAACTCCAGATCAGTTCCGTCAAGGTCGGCATCAATAAACTCTCGTACCTGAAGCGCCTTGGACGCGTCAGATGGATCGATATCAACCAGCAACATGCTTCCGTCAAAAGAGAAAAACGAGGGCGAGGTGTCGTCTCTCAGCGCCTTGCGCAGACAAGGAACCAGCACCGGCGCGGATTCTCTAACCTGGTTCCAAAACTGATCGAGTTCAGCTGATTTAGCTCTGCGCTGGGCATCGTTGAAGTTGGCGGGCTTGAAGTTGTAAGTATGCTTGATTGTCTGGTTGAAGGTGTCACACTGGCCCGGTCGCACAACTTCGTTCGCAGCTGACATTGAATAACTTACGTTGGTGGTGAGTCTCCGAGTGGTGATATCCAGCGCTGGCGGCGCTCCGGCTTTTGGTCTGACGACCCAGGCGGTGCCGCGGCACGTATCGGTGAACATTTCGCCGGAGACAACCAAGCCATCCGGAAGCTGGGTTCCTTTGCAAACCACGGTCTGCCCGGTTAACGAATCGACGACTACGCCGCCCTGAGGTGAAGGTTGAGCAGGTTGCGCTGGTGCAGGCTGGCGGCGGTTTTGCGCAAACGAGACGCTGGCGGCGAGACATAACAAACTGAGAAGCGAGGGTATGAGTTTTTTCATGGTGGTCCTTTCGAAGAGAGGCTGCGGTGTAAGCGGCAGGTAGGCAGGTACGAGATTCAAGCGATGTTGTTGTTGTGAATCAGGTAAATCTGTCCAGGTTCTCGGGATTCGGGATGCGGGTGAGAGGAGGGCACGATGACTGAAGCCACGTGGCAACGTGCTAGAGGAAAACTAAAGGAAAGCGGACGTGGAGGTCAACAGATTTCTGACCCGGGTTGGGTGGGGGTTTTAGCAAGGGTTTTTGTATAGGAGTCTGTGAAGGGCGCTAGTTAATCAACCACACCGAGCTCTCCCTCACGGTCGGGCTACCGCCCCAATCGCGGGCTCGCCTCTTATCTGCTCACCTGCCCACCACTCACCGCCCCTGCCCACTGCTCACTGTTCACGGCTCACCTGCCGTCTGCCGTCTGGCTTCCTCCCCAGCGACCACTTCAGCGCGGGAGGCGTAACCAGTGTGGTAACAATCACCATGATCACAATAGCTCCAAAAGTTGTTGGGCCAATCACGGCCGCATTGCCCCCGCTCGCGTTTGGCATC
>DATKIS010000670.1:0-12711 GCA_035543975.1 Pyrinomonadaceae bacterium | reverse complement strand
CTTCTTCACTACCAAGCTCCCGGGCAAAGGTACTGGTTTGGGTTTGGCCACCGTCTATGGAATTGTGAAGCAGAGTGAAGGACACATCTGGCTTTATAGCGAAGTCGGCAAAGGTACCTGCTTCAAAATATACCTACCTCGGATAGGTGAGATCCTAACGGATCAAGTCAATACCGGTGGGTTGTCGCTGGCACCCAAGGGCACGGAGACTCTGCTGCTCGTGGAAGACGAAGATCAGGTGCGCCAGATTGTACGGGCCATGCTCGAACAGCAGGGTTATCAGGTGCTGGCTGCGGCCAACGGTGAAGAGGCGCTCAAACTTGCCGCAGTACATGGTTCATCAATTCAATTGCTGGTGACTGATCTGGTGATGCCCCAGATGAGCGGACGCGAACTGGCCGAGCAATTAACCAGCCTGCGCCCCCAGTTGAAGGTGCTTTACATGTCTGGCTATACCGATGACGCGATTGTGCGCCACGGGTTGCTGGACGCAAGTCTTAGTTTTATGCAGAAGCCGTTTGATGCAGCTACGGCGGCGCGGAAGGTAAGAGAGGTGTTGGACTCGGTGCCATAGCCATGCAAACAACGCTCGCGCAAAGGCCACAGCTACTGATCATCGATGATGATGAGCATATTAGGGCCCTGTTGGTGAATGTCTTGAGCGAAAGCTATGACTGTGCTCAGGCTACATCAGCCGAAGACGCCCTGGTGGCCCCGACGGAATCACACTTCGATCTGGTGATCAGCGACATTCAAATGGGCGGTATGAGCGGGCTGGAACTGGTGCCCTGTACCGGGCTAAAAATGCCGGCGGCGACAACTATCAGTTTTACACCGCTGACATGAACGCCATCGCCTCAAGGCGTCTGGCGCTCGAAACGGGACTGCGTCAGGCGATAGATAATGGAGAGTTGCTGCTCCATTACCAACCCCGGGTCGTAGTGGACACCATGCAGATCAGCGGGGTGGAGGCGATGATCCGCTGGCAACATCCAGTGTTGGGCACCGTTTCACCTGCTGATTTCATTCCCTTGGCGGAGGAGACGGGTCTGATTCTGCCCATTGGTGAATGGGTGTTGCGGGAGGCGTGTCGCCAAAACAAGCTTTGGCAGGAACAGGGTTTCCCGCTGATGCGCGTGGTGGTAAATATTTCAGCGCTTCAAATCCAGCGTCAGGACCTCGCGGAAATCGTGATGAAGATCCTGGCCGAGACCCAACTCGCTCCGCAATGTCTGGAACTGGAACTCACTGAGAGTGCGATCATGGCTAATGCCAAAGCGACCATCGAGGTGCTGACCCGCTTGCAAAACCTGGGAGTGATGATCTCAATCGACGATTTCGGCACCGGCTTTTCCTCGCTTTCTTATCTGAAGCGGCTGCCGATCGATTCGCTGAAGATGAACAATCGTTTGTTCGTGAGGTTAGTACAAACCAGGATGACGCCGCCCTGGTAATGGCGATTATCACCCTGGCCCACAATCTCAGACTTCGAGTCGTGGCTGAAGGAGTCGAGACAGAAGAGCAATGGAGATTCCTCCATCTGCTTCGCTGTGACGAAATTCAGGGTTATGTCTACAGTAAGCCTTTGCCCCCTGAGGAGCTGGAATTACTGCTCGGGTCGAGTAACGCCATACCGGCCAAAGCTTAAACACCGGGGATATCAAACGGCAGGGGGCATTGAGCGCTGGTGCCAGGAATAGCCAAGCTCACTGCGGAAAGAAATATCATGCAAACATTAGTAATCGACGATGACCCGCAGGTGCGTAGATTTGTCAGCCGGGTTCTGCTGGACGAGGGCTGGGAGGTGAGTGAGGCGGATTCGGCCGAGACTGCTTTTGAAATGCTGCGTGACCAGAAGTGGTCAACCGTATTTTGCGATGTGGTCATGGGCGGTGCTAACGGATTCAGCGTGCTGAAGCGCTTCAAGGAAGAATTGCCGCAGACCAAAGTTGTCCTGATGACCGGACACGGTACCGCCGCGGGTGCCCTTGATGCGACCGCCTTTGGTGCTTACGACTATCTGCTCAAGCCCTTTAGCGTCGAAGACCTGCAATCACTCTCGCAAGCCCTCGCGCAGCGACTCTCCAAAACACCGCATCATCGGCTTCTGGCCAGACAGAGGGCCGGTTCCTATGAATCAGACATCGACCTCGTGGGCCGCAGTGGCGTATTTATCAACGTCATGAAGCAGGTGGGCCGGGTGGCCGCCACCAGTTTACCCGTACTCTTAACGGGGGAATCTGGCACCGGCAAGGAGGTGGTAGCTTCAGCCTTACACCAGCACAGCCAGCGTTCCGAGGGTTCTTTTGTCGCGGTAAATTGCGGCGCTATTCCCTCCGAGTTGATCGAATCGGAATTGTTTGGTCATGTGCGCGGTTCCTTTACGGGGGCCGACCGCGACCGCCGCGGACTCTGGGAAGAAGCGGATGGCGGCACGGTTTTCCTCGATGAGATCACCGAAACCGCACCGGCATTCCAGGTAAAGTTGTTGCGCGCGCTTCAGGAGGGTGAGATTCGGCGCGTAGGTTCGAATCAGACCCAGAAGCTTGATGTCCGGGTTATTGCCGCGAGTAACCGCGACGTGGAGGGAGAAGTTAAAGCAGGCCGCTTTCGTCAGGACCTCTTCTATCGATTGAACGCTGTCTCGATAGTGCTGCCACCGTTGCGGGAACGACGCGAAGACATACTGCCGCTCACCAGGTATTTCTCGGAACGCGTCTATTCCCTTAACTCTTCGGTTTCGTTTTCACCCGAAGCGCTGGTCTTACTGGAAGCTTATGCATGGCCGGGGAACATTAGAGAACTCGAGAATGCGGTAGTGCGCGCGGCAGCGATGTGCGACGGCACCATTCGGGCGCAGGACCTGCCGTCAGAAACTACCGCGAGCCGAGCGTCGCAACGGACGGTCAGGCTGAAGTAGCTACCGAGGAAGAGCTTTGGGCGCCCCTCGCGGATATTGAAGGACGCTATGTGACCCGGGTGCTCCAACACACCGGCGGCAACAAACAAGCAACCGCGCGGCTGCTCAGCGTCGACCGCAAAACCCTTGACCGCATGATCAAGCGTCACAGAATAACTCTGGAGACTGGTGTCTCGACTGCCTCACAGCGGAGTTGACGATTGCCAGGAAAGATAGATTGCCTTAAGAGCCACTTGCAAAACTCGTCATGAGCGTTATTAGCAAGAACTAGTTAACGAAGACATGGGATTTTGACTTTTTACGCTGAAAGCGTTGGCTAATTCCAGCCCAGGGTTTGCCTTGAAACCCTGGGGTAAAGAGTAGGAAGAGATTCTTCGCAACTCTGAAGGAGTTGCGATGGTTTTGTTGTTCGCGAGGCGTGACGCAACTCCTTCAGAGTTGCATCTTCGAAAATGAAACCCGTTTCCCCGGGTTGCCAAAGCGCAACCCGGGGCTGGAATTAGCCAACGCTTTCAGCGTAATTCAAAACATTCCATGGTTCTCGCGATTTATCTCTCTAGTCTCTGGTTCGACGAGTTTTGCAAGAGGCTCTTAAGCCTTAAAGAAGGGTAGATCGGACTAAGCGAACGATAAGTCTGACCAGGGCTGAGAATTCGCCTGGTTTGCAAAGGCCAACGATCGCGGGGAGAAAGATAAAGACCCCCCATAAGAACCGAGAGGCCGGGTTTGGCCCGGCCTCACATCGGTTGGCGGAGACATTCAGCCTCATCAAGTTACTGTCCTCACCCCAGCAACTTATCGCCGTTGGAGAGCATTCTATTCACAATTTTATTTTCGTCAATCCAAGAAACCTTGCATCTGGCTATCAGGCTCAATCTCATCCAACATTCCGAGGTCGAATTGAGCCTCGGTATTTTGTCCTGATTGTTATCAGCAGGTTATCGAACCGCAGCTTGAATTGAAGTGCTCTGCGAGGTGAGCGCCTAATCAGATTAGTCATAGACTCGGTTGCTAATAAAGTTCGTTGGCCTGATCGAGGTAATGCAGGATGCAGTCGCGAATCTGGCAGTAGCATTGTTCATAGATGGCGGGGCCACAACTATACGGGTCATCAATCTCAAGGCCTCGTCGTTTTGGGTCAAACTCCCCTAACAGACTGATCCGCTCTGGCCCAATCCCATAATTTTTTATCAGCGAGTCCGCGTGATACTGCTCCATTACCAGAAAACGGGTGATTGATGCTAACGGCAAGTCGCGAACCCAGGTAGCGATGTCCCGCGGCGCTGGTGTCTGATACGAGGCGCAGGTTTTGGATGTGTCGCCGATAGCTGGGGCGCCCCTGAAATCCAGCACACCTGCGGAATAAACTTCAACCGATAGCTTCCGCTTCTCTGCCTCCGAGACAAAGATGGCATGGGCCATAACACTGCGACACCGATTTGCCGTACAGATGAAAGCCACTGAAGCCATAACTAGACAGGCGGAGTGGGGGAAAGGTTAAAGGGAAAAGGGGAATGGAAAGAAAGGTTCAATCGGAACTCACTCGGCCTTGGTTGGTCCTTTAGCCCTTCCCCTTTCCCTTCTCCCTTCCCCCTATTCCCCAGCTTTCAATACCCCGGTCGCGAGCAACAATTCCGCGTTCAGAATTGCAGCACCGGCTGCTCCGCGAATGGTGTTGTGACTCAGTGCCACAAACCGATAGTCCATCACCTTGTCCGGAAAAAGACGGCCGATGGTGACGCTCATGCCCGCGCCGGCATCGCGATCTTGCCGCGGTTGAGGGCGGTCTGGCTCGTCACGCACGATGATCGGGCGTTCGGGTGCTGAGTGTAATCCCAGTTCCTGAGGTAGTGCCGTAAAGGACGAAAGCGCGTCGGCGACTTCAGCAATCGAGGCGGAGCGATCTAATTTTACGCGCACCGCAGCCAGGTGACCGTCGGAAACGTTAACTCGATGACACTGCGCACTGACACCCATTCCTGCTTCCGCGATTTTGTCGCTCACAAACTCGCCGAGAATTTTCACAGTCTCCTCTTCAATCTTTTCTTCCTCACTCTGGATGAAAGGCAGTACGTTGTCGCTAATGGCAAGTGAGGCTACCCCTGGATAGCCCGCGCCGGACAATGCCTGCATCGTCGTGGCAACTACGCTCTTAACCCCAAACTTTTGGTGAAGCGGAGCCAGGGCCAGCGCCAGCATGATGGTTGAGCAATTCGGATTGGTAACTATGAAGCCTTTGCCGTCGTTTCGATTTTTTCGTTGGCTGGCGAGTAAGCCGAGGTGTTCGTGATTTACTTCCGGAATCAGTAGCGGCACATCGGCGTCCATGCGATAAGCCGACGAGTTACTGATTACCGGATAACCCGCCGCCGCAAAACTTCCTTCACTTTCACGCGCGATGTCTCCGGGCAAACTCGAGAAGACTAATTCGCAGTCGAGCGGAGGTTCAGGGGCGTCGACTACCATAGACTTCACGAACGCCGGCATGTCCCCGGCCAGGCGCCAGGTGCAGGCAGCCTCGAAGCTCTTGCCCTGCGAACGATCCGAAGCTGCCAGGGCTGTGATCTCAAACTGCGGATGGTCCTCCAACAGTTGGATGAATCGCTGACCGACCATGCCGGTAGCGCCAAGTATTCCTACGCGCAGTTTCTTAGTCATTCTTTTTGCGGCTCCGCCGCCGTCCGTGCGGAGCAGGCTATGCCTTTCCGGAAGGTAACATCATTTCAGCAGGCTAAACCTGCAGCGACCGCGACGCGTAGCCTCTCGAAGATTTCGGACGTCGTTGGTAACAGGTGTATAGAGTACAACCTTCAGGTCGCTGCTTCCCGACCACACACGTCGGCATTCTCCCCGGAAAGGGACATCCTGTCCGCACGGAGGGGGGCCAAGCCCGGAGGCCGATCGTTAAACTACTTTTCCAAACTCTTCAGCGCGGTTCCCAATCTCTTAACACCTTCCGTCAGCACAGGCAAATCAGCGCAGAACGAAACACGCAAAAAGCCCTCGCCTTCGCTGCCAAAAGCGTTACCCGGCACGGTAACTACACCCGCCTCGAGGATTGCTTCTGCAACTTCCATCGAGGAGCCATAGTCCCGAACGTCTAACATCGTGTAGAAGGCGCCATCCGGCGTCACGCAACGCAATCCCGCACCACGCAGCAAAGCCAGGAGATGATCCCGTCGCTCGTGAAAGGTGGCGCGAATCTGCCGGCGCGCCTCCGCAGCTTCATCACTCCAGGCGGCCAACGCTGCTTTCTGCGAGACTGTTGACGCGCAGGTAGTGACGTAACCATGGAGCAAATGAGCGGCCCGCATTACTTCCGCGTCGCCAAGGATCCAACCAAGTCGCCAGCCGGTCATACAGGTTGACTTAGACAGGCCGCTTATCACTATGGTGCGCGGATAAAACTCTGAGATGGAACCAGGCCGTTCACCAGTGTAGTAAAGGTCAAGATAGATTTCGTCGCTGATGATGAACGCACCAGTGCCGCTCTCCTCAACCGCCTGAGCCATGCTGCGGAGCTCGTCGTTCGTCAAAGTGCGACCGGTGGGATTAGACGGGCTGGTGCAAACGACTACCTTCGTTTTCGAGCTAAGCTGCCCTTTGAAATCTTCCAGGTCAAAACTGAAATCGGTTTTCGCGGGCAATTGATAGAAGGTGGGAGTTCCGCCAGCCATCCGCGTAATCGTCGGATAAGCCACAAATCCAGGATTCGGAATCAATACTTCATCGCCGGCCTGGACGAGGGTCATAACGGCCAGATACATCGCTTCCTGCGAGCCGGCCGTAATGATCACCTCCTTGGCAGCGGAATTTAGGTGTGGATAGTCCTGGGCAACGCGTTCACGCAGCGCCGGCAGTCCCGCCTGCAAGGTGTAACCGTTGCGTTCCTCCTGAATGACGCGCACCGCTTCTCTGCGAATAACTTCGGGTGTCGGGAGATCCGGTTCGCCCAGTCCGAAACTAATGTCGCCCGGCTTTGCGCGGTCCGTAATAGCGCGAATCGGACTCCGTTCGATTCCGCGCAGGAATGTTGGTGGCTGAAATTGTTTCAAGAAACGCAATCCTCCAGTGCAGTACATCTTCAAGCCCGTTGCACGTACCCGCTTTCAACGCCGCATCAAGCGCCCTCGTCGGACGAACCCTTGGTCCACATGAGCGACCTCTCGCTCCACCCGCCCCGGTCTACGCTCGCAAACACGCTGGCGTCAAAGATGCACGGCAGGACCCCAGCTTCCTTGCACATGATCTGCACGCCGTGCATAACGAACGCGTAATAGTCTGTGTCGCCCAGGGCGCCCGCGCTTAGGTGGATCGCAAAACCATTCTGATTTAGCCAAGTGACGACCCGGATGTCCAGTGGTATCTCGAATCTCGCCGCGCCGAGCATCTGAAGGAAGTTGCGAGCCTGCTTTGGACCAATGCCCCAAAAGCGGCTGGCGATCTCGTCAGCGCCTCGTCGTTCTTTGGACGCAGTGCTGTGACGTTGAAGAGATGCAACCGTGTTTTCGACTTCCGACCAGCCGCCCCCCTCAAGCAGAGTCAGATTCTGGGTAAGACCTCGCGCAATCAAATAGTATCGACGAATTCCGCCGAAGTCCTTCAACGTTTTCGCGATGAATACTTCTAGCTCGGGGCTGAATTTACAAGCAGAAAGTGCTAACGGAAAAGATGAATGAGTGATGAGACGATTCGCCGCACTATTAGGGCCGGAGCGCGCTACGGTTGTGAGATGACAGTTGACCAAAGCCTTCCAGATGTTCGCTGGCGTCGGTTCAGGGCGTCGTACGCCTGTCACATTGTTCTCATAGCGTTCCCGAACCAAAGCATCGCTGGCCATTCGCGCGCAAAGCTCCTTGACGGAACGAACATCTTCCGGCTCGATGTGCCAATCAAGTTTCATCGTTCATGTCTGCGCCCCCCTGTTGAACACCCAGTTAGGCCTGCACATGACCATGACCAATTCTTTTCTCCCAAGCCTCACGAAAAGAAGGCTGATCGTATGCTGCCGGTTGCAACCAAAACGAGACCCGACCATCAATCTCGCTCCGATGCGCGCGCTCTTTGACTTCGGACGGAAGCATGATAAACGCGGCGGGCTCTTGGGCAAGATTATTCACGATGACCCAGAAGTCTCCCATGACCTTTTCAAGATCTGTTCCAAGTGGAACTGGATTTCGTTTGCTCAAACCTTTGACTTGAACGCCGATAAATTTGGAAGCCGTGCCATCATACGCAATGATGTCGATACCGCGCGCATTCCGCGACGTTGGCATAACGTTCCAACCGAGCCGAGAAAGACGATAACAGCAATAGTAGAGACCTACGTTGGCAGTGACTTGTGGATTCAGCTTCATAGCGGATGTGGCCCAGCACCTATCAGATCACCTGAATGCCGTGGGTGGTAATCAGAATATCAATCTGCTGAAGTGATTCTTTGAGGCGCTCTTTAAACTCTTTCAAAAACTTCTTAGCCGCTCTATCGTTTGCCGCTACGACTTCGACCTTTATGATCTCGTCGATGTACTCGACTCCGCCGTATTTCCATCTTCCCTGATATGGCGCTGAGAGTGGGCTCACGGTAATGCCACCGAAAGCTTCGGCGAGCTCGTCCCAAATCCCTACGATCTTTTCCGACTCAATCGCCTCACCATCGTTGTATTTCAAAGGCAAGTAGATATCGTACTTTCTCATAGAGCCAGGGACGGTTTTGGCATGGGGATCTTGCTTGTGTCGAGTTTCCTGAAAGGAATGCGTTTGCGTTTGAGAATCTTGAGATGTTCCTCGCCCACTCCGTATCTCTTCTGAGGAAGGCACACAATAGGAAGCCCTCTCTTGACGAGCATGAGCAGGGCGTCGGTTCTGTGAGTTTCAGGAATTTGAATGTAGATCACGGACAACCTCTTGAAGGAACATTAGGACCGTTATACTAGCGTGTCAAGTAATCGAACTTGCTGCGATCAAAATTGTAATGCAACCAAATTTGCTAGGGGCTACTGTGGGGCCGATCAGTTTCAAATAAGTTACCGCAGGTAGTCTTCCAGCTGTACCGCCCGGTCAGTCTTCTCGTCGCGATACTTCACGATCACCGGCGCATATAACGAAAGCCCCCAGGCGCGCCCGCATTCCCCACGTACTGCGCGTGAACCCGGCACGACCACTGCGCCGACCGGTATCTCCAACGGAGACTCGGCGGTCCGCTGATAGATCTTTTCACGCGCCAGGTCGTAAACCGGCGTCGAGCCTGTCAGAATCGTGCCGGCTGCCAGGACCGCTCGCTCGTGAACAATCGTTCCTTCGTAAACGCCGCAACCACCCCCGACCAGGACATCGTCTTCGATAATCACCGGCACAGCCCCGACCGGCTCAAGTACGCCGCCAATCTGTGCGGCGGCCGACAGGTGGACGCGCTTGCCTATCTGGGCACAGGATCCCACCAGCGCGTGGCTATCAATCATGGTTCCCTCATCGACGTAAGCGCCGGCGTTTACGAACATCGGCGGCATGCAGACCACACCGGGCGCCACGTAGGCGCCGTCGCGAATGCTCGAGCCGCCGGGGACGATGCGGACGTTGTCCTCCATGGCTGTTGGGCGCGCAGGGTAAGTATCCTTATCAAAGAAGCGAAGATTGGTCGAAGCTGACATATCGACGAGTTGGCCCATACGAAACCCGAGGAGGATTCCATGCTTAACCCAGGTATTCACTCGCCACCCGCCATCTTCGGAGCGTTCGGCCGCGCGAATCTCACCCTTGTTCAGGGCAGTCTTGAACGCATCAAAGATAGACCTGTCAGCGGCGGTAAACTGGCTCCCGGTTCGCGCGGTCAATGCTTCGATCTGTTCACGTAGTGACAACAGGTGCTTTCCCTCAGGCCGGTGTCCCCGGACTTGCAGCCAGACTGGGTTGAAGTAAGCCAAGTTCCAGCAGAGCGACCCGAAGCGCCGCGCGGCTCTTTTCCTGGACGGGCACCATGGGCAGCCGGTAGTTTTCTCCAATCAAGTTCATCATCGCCAGACCTGCTTTAACCGGGCCCGGGCTTGATTCAATAAAGTTGAGTTCCATCAAGGGCAACAGCCGGTAATGCAGCTCGCGGGCTTCGTCCCACTTTCCTTCGAGCGCCAGGCTGACCATCGTGGACATCAACTCCGGGGCCTCGTTTGCCGCCACCGAGATCAGACCATCGGCTCCCAGGGCGATCATGGGAAACGTCATCGCATCGTCGCCGGAAAGCACGCGAAAGTCAGCGGGCCGGTCGCGCAGAATCTCCATGATCTGGGCGAGATTTCCCGAAGCCTCTTTGGTGGCCACTATGTTGTCACAGTCTCGAGCAAGGCGCAGAGTGGTCTCCGCCGAGATGTTGCAGGAGGTCCGCCCGGGGACATTGTAGATAACGATCGGAGTGGTAACCGCTTCGGAGACGGCGCGGAAGTGCGCATAGAGCCCGTGCTGGGTTGGCTTGTTGTAGTAAGGAGCGACTACGAGCAAGGCATCGGCGCCCATCGCTTCCGCAATCTTCGAGTTTTCAATAGCCGCCGCAGTTGAGTTGCTGCCCGTTCCGGCAATGATGTGCGCTCGACCTTGGGCCAGCTCAATCGCTCGCCTGATGACTCGCTGATCTTCCTCATCCGTCATGGTGGCGCTCTCACCAGTAGTGCCACAGGGAACCAGGAGCTTCACCCCGCCCGCCAACTGATACTCAATCAGCCGGGTCAAAGCGTCGTCGTCTATTTCGCCATTTGAGGTGAAGGGCGTCACCAGGGCAGTCGCGCAGCCGCGCAACCAATCGATTTTGTGAGTCATACAGGCCTCCGTTCAGTGAGTGTTGAGCACAATAGGACCGATAAGTCTTATAGGTCCTATGAACCAAGTATCTCGTCAATCATGTCGCTAAACTCATAGATCCCCTGACGGCCAACTATCCAGCGCGCGGCCAGCAAGGCACCCGCAGCAAAACCTTCACGAGACCGGGCCATGTGCGTCAACGTGATTTGGTCGGCCGCCGAGTCGAAGCCCACCCGGTGGGTACCGGGAATATGGCCGGCACGAGTAGACGCTATGGGAATCCCAACCTTGATATTTTCGGCCAGCAGGTCTTTCAACTTTAACGCAGTACCCGATGGTGCGTCGCGCTTTCGGGAATGATGCTGCTCTTCAATGAAAGCTTCATATTGATCCAGAGCGGACATCAATTGGGCGGCGTGCGAAACCATCCGATAGAAAACGTTGACCCCGATCGAGAAATTAGCGCCGTATACCAGGGCACCGTTGTGTTCTTCAACCTGCCGCTTGACTGCCGACTCATTTTCTTTCCAGCCGGTCGTCCCTTCGATCAACGGCACACCCGCCAGCGCGCACGCTTCAGCATTTCTGGCCACTGCACTTCCAACTGAAAAATCGATCGCCGCATCATGGCCACGCAATGACGACGCCAGCTCTTCCGGAGCTTTCGCGGCATCTTGCGACGTTACCCTGGCGCCAATCTGGTCCCCGCGGGCCAGTGCCTGGCTTTCGACTAATTGGCCCATGGCGCCATACCCGATTAGAGCCAGCTTCATCCCCAGACTCCTAACTTTAGGTAAATAGTAAATGGTGAATGGTAAATGGACCTACGCGCCAGCTATGGAACCGCTCGGAATGCCTATCCAACCTGTTGGTCCGCATTTACCATTCACCATTCACCATTTACCCGATCTTCACCAACCTCCGGACAAGCCGGACATATAGATCAACTGCCTCAGACAGCTCCCGCTTTTCAACAAACTCATGATCTGTATGCGCATTCAAAATCGAACCAGGACCCAGCAAGAGCGGTGCGCCCCACTTCGAAAGATAAGGAATGTCGGTCGTAAACCGGACTACGCACTGCTCAAGATCGTCAACCGTCACCAGGTGGACCGGATCATGCGCCGATAAATATTCAACTTCCGCCTGCCCATCAACCGCCGCGGCCAGAATTGCCTTTACGGCCTCGGCTTCGCTGACCAGCCGCAACTGCAACACCGCCTCGGCTGATGCCGGAACCACGTTAGGGCGGGTCCCGCCGCTAATCATCCCGATGTTGCAAGTCGTCTCGCCGAGTATCTCATCCCTGGGCCATGTGGATCGACGAATTCTCTCCAGGATGTCCAGCAGCTTTTCAATCGCCGACTCACCCTGTTCCGGATACGCGGAATGCGAAGCACTTCCGCTCGTTTGGAGAATTGCTCGCAGCGAGCCCTTGGTGGCTCGGGCCAGTTTATTATCCGTCGGTTCCCCATTGATTAGATAATCCGGCTGACGGTTGATGGTATTCCGGTTCGCCACCTGGGCACCCAAACTTCCCGTCTCCTCATCAACGGTGAATAGCAAACCCACCGAATCCATTCCACCTGCGCGCAGCCGCTCAGCAGCGTGAATCTGCGCGGCAATTATCCCCTTGGCATCACACGCACCGCGCCCAAAGATCTTCTCGTCGTCTTCACTCGAAGCAATGAAGGGCGGCACTGTATCCATGTGGGTCGAGAAGACGACGCGAGGCGACGTGCCGGCACCTGCAATCACATTGAAGCGATCCTCAGCTACCGCCTGCATCTCGACCTGATAGCCCAAGCTCTCAAGATGCTTTCCCAGGAATTCACCAACCGCCTTCTCGTCACCGGTGACGGAGGGAATGTCTATCAATTTGCGGGTAAGCTCGAAAAGGTCCATCTATTCGTTTGATTTCCTCGCTTGAAAGCCTTTCAAGGCCCGGAGTGGAATTCAACTTAGATCAGCTCAGGGTGCGGAAGGCGGGCTTGCCCCCGATCTTT
>DATKIS010000669.1:0-3265 GCA_035543975.1 Pyrinomonadaceae bacterium | reverse complement strand
AAGGAGGTTTCAATGAAACGAGGCAACGCCGGTGGGTTTCAGGTGACCATCGTCGACAACGCCAGCTTGTTTTTGCGACTGACCAAAGAGATCAGTTTCCTAGCTGAGCAACTCCGGGAAGTTTGGCCGTTGATGCAACGCGACCCGGTCGGTCTTGGTCGAAGAGTGCTTGCGGAGGCTATTCGGGGCCTCGAATCTCGGCTGACAGCGCCCTACTCAAAAGCCGCGCTCATGATTGCCGTATTCGTGATCTCGTCTGGAGTAATGATCATTCTGTTGGGTGACCGCGTGGCAGCGAACAAGTCCCAGGCGCCAGACGGCCAGAGAGAGGATCTGGTGCAGATTCTTGAGTTCATACCGGACCCCAAGAAAGCTGCGAAGGAACCGGGCATCGGTGCAGGAAGGGACGGGCGCGTAGGTTTTGCCAGAGGACAAGGCGAAGGTTCAGCGCCGGAACGAAGAAGGTCGACCGGTGGTGGGAGTGGCGGCCTAAATAGTCCTCTACCGGCACAGCGGGGCAGGCTACCGCTGCCATCGCCGATACCGGCTCCCATTCCCGCGCTTGCTCACTCCCAGAAACAAAGTTTGCCGGTTGCAGGAGTTGATATTGATACTGCGCTGTGGCAGCACTTGCCGATGCCGGTCTATGGCGACCCGCGGTCGAAATCGACAACGCCGTCAAACGGTCCAGGCCAGGATGGCGGAATGGGTACGGCTAAGGGGCAGGGAATTGGCGAAGGCGGTGGTCCAGGATTTGGGCCCGGACAGGATGGCGGCATTGGTGGAAACCGTAAGGGACCGCCTGGAGGTGGCGGCCCAGGCGGTAGTCATGGTAGCAGTGCCGAAGATCCGGATCGAGTCTATCCAGCGCCACAGGTAACCGAGCGGGCTCGAGTTCTGGCTAAGCCTGAGCCACAGTACACAGAAGATGCACGAAGGAATCAGATTACGGGCAGTGTCGTGTTGCGGGTCGTCTTCTCTAGCACGGGTCAAGTGACGAACATACGCGCGATTCAAGCGCTGCCCTTCGGTTTGACCGAGCAGGCGATCGCGGCGGCTCGACAGATTCGGTTTCGTCCCGCCACGAAGGATGGGCGATCGGTAAATGTCTACATGCAGCTCGAGTACAATTTTAATCTTTACTGACGAAAGTTACGTTGACCGTGATGGATGTTGCGCCAGCAATTCAGTTCGAATGCGATCATGGGCCTCACTCATTCGCAGATAGCGGCGCTCCACAACTGAACGCTGGCTTGCTGGAGTTTCCCCTGGATACCCCATTGCTGCGGAGTCAAAAAGGTTAGGAGGAGCCTCACCAGCCTCCATTTTGATTGCTTTCCCCAACGACTGAGTTTCGCCAATCTTCATGCCCTATCCTCCTGAGCTTTTCAGCCAAGTCTTTGAGCACTAAATAAGAGGGTGTCAGCGCGATTGACGGCAACAGACGTACCATTGAGAGGTATTACAGAATCAGGTCGTTTTGCTGAGGGTTTCTTTGGACTGGGTTTGGTTCAGCTGGAACTTCTGCATTGGAACGGATCAATTTCAAGGCGACCGTTAGGCGTAGTCGTGCGAAATCAGTTCACGGGACGATAGAGTAGGGAGTTTCACTGGAGTGGAACTTCGGCGCACTCAACCCGCAGTTGACTGGTGGGGCTTGCCGCCTGGTGTAAGCCGACGCTCTGCCTCACCGTATAGAACACTCGCTCAAAGAACGACCCTCGCTGTCTCCAAAATTTTGAATTATCCCTAAGTTTTGGAAAGCCGATCACACTCGCCCGGTTCAGAGGTACGACAAACCATCGGGATTTACTCGCACCCGTTGATGCGTGAGCCTAACGAGTTTGATGGAACGATATATGCCTAAATTCATTAGCGACCTTTTTTGACTGTTTCCTTGCTTGCTCGAGAAGGGAGAATTTTCTCCGGGCAGTTACTCAACGTGAAGATGGATAGGCTTAAATTTCCTCACCTAAACTTACCAGAAGGGAAGTCTTATGAGAAAAATCCTGAGTTTGAATACCTTTGCAGTGTTGTTGACAGTTTTGTTCCTGGCTAACGCCTCGTACGCCCAATCCGGAAGATCGACGGTGAAGGGCATCGTCAGAGACCAACAGGACAATGTGGTAGCCGGCGCTACCGTAATTCTTTCCAATGCTGAAAGAAATTTTAGTCGCACACAGACTACAACCGAGAATGGTTATTACACCTTTGCTGACGTACCGCCTGGCACCTATCAGATAGAAGTCGAAGCAGCTGGCTTTAAGAAAGTAGCGGTTGCCAGCGTCACGGCGATGGTAGATACGCCACTGGATGTCGACGTCAAACTGGAAATCGGCGCCGTTACCGAAATAGTAAATGTTGTTTCGAGTAACGATGCGCCGCTGAATACAACCGACGCCACTATCGGAACTACTTTCGAGTCTCGACGGATCTCTGAGCTTCCCTTGAACGCTCGCAATGTTGTCGGTTTGCTTTCGCTCCAACCGGGCGTAACGCGCTTGGGTGAAGTTAACGGTGGCCGCCGCGATCAGGCCAACATCATGCTGGACGGTGTTGACGTCAACGAGCAGCAGAGCGGCTTGGATATAGTCACCGGCGATGCCTTTGCCAGTGTGTTGAGAATCACGCCCGACTCGGTCCAGGAGTTTCGCGTCACCACTTCAGTACCGAACGCCAATCTGGGTCGATCCAGCGGCGCGCAGGTGTCGTTGGTTACCAAATCCGGAACCAACGAGTTTCACGGTTCTCTTTATTGGTTTCACCGGAACACGGTGACGACCGCCAACGACTACTTCAACAAAGCGGCCGGGCGGTACACGCAGGGGGTCGCCGAAGATGACGCGATTGTTGCTGCAGGTGTGGCCCAGTATGGCGAGATCAAAGTGCCGCGCCCCAAGTTACTCCGTAATATTTTTGGTGGTTCCGTGGGCGGACCGATCATCAAAGATCGTTTGTTCTTCTTCTATAACTACGAAGGACGCCGTGACGCCGAAGAAGAATCAGTTCTACAAACAGTACCCACCTCCACCCTGCGACAAGGAATCGTCCGTTACCGCTGCACCGTGGCGGTGACGAATCCAAACTGTCCGGCGGGCGGCATCAGGACCTTGACGCCCGCAAATATCGCGACGCTTTATCCCTCAACCGGCGGCGTCAATCAGGCGGGTTTAGCCTTGCTTCAAACCGCGCCGCTGCCGAATGATTTCTCAACTGGCGATGGACTCAATTTTGCCGGTTACCGGTTCAATGCTCCAATCTCATC
>DATKIS010000668.1:0-2479 GCA_035543975.1 Pyrinomonadaceae bacterium | reverse complement strand
GCCGCAGATCCGAAATGTCCCGAGCTATTACCAATGCGCCCGCCTCGTTACCGGAACCGTCAAACTTGAATGGCTCCACGATGACGGAAATCGAGTTCTGGCCTTCGGAGCCGGCCATGATCTCCACTTCAACCCTCTCACCGGTCTGAATGGCGCGATCAACAACGCAGCCGTCCGCGCCCTCAACGTACCAGAACATTTCGCAGCACGCCGTTCCATTTGGTTGTGCGCTGCCCGTCAACTCGACAGCGGCGGGGTTCGCTCCCACCAACCGGCGGTCACCAGAAAACATGAAGGCGGCGTCCGGCAGCAAGTCAAACGCCTCAACAAACATGCGATTTAGCAGCTGAGAACTTGTCGAAGAGGGGTCGGCAATCAATTCTTGAAGGTTATTCATGAGAAGCTTAGCTTAACTTTCGGGGGGACTGGAGGGGACGAAAACCTAGTGGGGCCTTCCAGGTAGGCGGGGCAATACTAGCAAATTTGCAGGTGGGCCTGCTAGAAGATTGTGTGTTTACGAACATTTCCAGGGAGTCGAGCCAGAAAATTAGAGGACTTGAGTAGGTTTCGCCGGGTTTGATCGTAACAACGGTATCTCGCCGTTAAACGGCAGATAGTTTGAGATTCCCTCCCTCATGCAATTTCGTAGTTATCACACGGTAGTTACCGCTTTGAAGCACGATGACTTCCCGGTATGATTTCGACCTGCGACCAGAAACTGTATAGTTTGCAAACTCCCGAAGCCGCTTTGAAGTTAGCGCAGAGGTAGTTAATGATCGCTATCGGCTAGCCAGTTAAGAAAGAATTCCTTTGAACAGAACCGACGTCCTTATCATCGGCTGCGGCATCGCCGGCGCAACCGCAGCTCTGAGACTTGCGCGCAACCCAACCCGTCAGATCACCGTCGTAACCCGGGCGCGCGATCCCCACGAATCAAATACGCTCTACGCCCAGGGAGGAATTATTGGTCGCGGTGCCGATGACGCGCCCGAGGTGCTCGTCGATGACATCATCCAGGCAGGCGCCGGGGTTAGCGCGCCGCAAGCAGCTCGCATCCTTGCCGAAGAGGGTCCGCCCCTGCTTCACCAGGTTCTTGAAGAAAGGGCAGGCATCAAGTTTGATACAGACGAACAAGGACATCCCTTGTTTACCCAGGAAGCTGCGCATTCCAGGCGCCGGATCCTTCATGTTGGTGATGCCACGGGAAAAGCAATCATGGCGGGCCTCATGAACGCCTTGCGCGATTGCGACAACGTAACCGTGGAATCGAACATGACGGCCGTCGACCTGATAACTTTCCCACACCACTCCCGCGATCCTTTGGACAATTACCAGCCGATCACCTGCCATGGGGCCTACATGTTTGATCGCAACGAGCACACTGTTCATCGGTATCTGGCCGGCGCTACAGTCCTGGCCACGGGTGGGCTCGGACGTATCTATCGAAACACAACCAATCCGGCGGGGGCACGTGGCGATGGTCTGGCGATGGCAAATCGAGCCGGCGCCCGCATCGTCAACGCTGAGTACATCCAGTTTCACCCTACCGCATTGGCTGTGCCCGGTGCGGAGGGCTTCTTAATCAGTGAAGCGCTGCGAGGGGAAGGCGGCATTTTGATTACGCCTGATGGGCGGCCATTTATGGCCGAATATGCCCCGGAATGGAAAGACCTTGCGCCTCGCGATATCACGGCCCGCGCGATTCACCACGAGATGGAAAAGAATGGCTACTCATTCGTCCTGTTGGATATCGCGTCGCGACTGCCTGCTGAGACGATTCGCGCGCGTTTTCCCAGTATCTACAAAAAATGCCTTGAGTTTGGCGTCGATATCAGCAGCGAACCAATCCCGGTCGTTCCCGCCGCTCACTATTTCTGTGGCGGTGTTTTGGCGGACGAGTGGGGACGGTCGAGCATTGGCCAGCTCTACGCTATTGGCGAAATCAGTTGCACCGGCGTGCACGGAGCCAATCGTCTGGCCTCCACCTCGTTGCTTGAGGGGTTAGTTTGGGGAAACCGGGCAGCGCAGCATATTGAAGACTCGTTTGATCAGGAGCTGACCAGAACACAGTTTGAAAACGTTCCGCCGTGGGACGAGAACGGACTTGTCGCTGACGCTGACCCGGCGTTGATTCAAGGCGACATGCAGACAATCCAAAACATCATGTGGCACTACGTCGGCCTGGTACGCAGCGACGACCGGCTCTCGCGCGCTATTCGCGAGCTGCGTCATCTGTGGAATGAGATTGAGACTTTCTATCGGACCACAAAACTTGACGACGGATTGATAGGCTTACGGAACGCGGTTGAGGTTGCCTTGATCGTGGCCCAGGCGGCCCTTCATAACCGTCAAAGCCGCGGCTGTCACTACCGGCAGGATTCGGTGGCGGTCGAGGGCGACCGGTTGATCTAGTATTCCCTCTCCTGCCCTCATCAACACATCCAGCACCACTGGGTAACTGGTCGAGACGAAGAAAAAC
>DATKIS010000667.1:0-4849 GCA_035543975.1 Pyrinomonadaceae bacterium | reverse complement strand
CCTCTAAGTACGTCTTTGATCTGGCTAAAGTTCATTCTACGGATGGCTTGGAAGGGCCGTCAAGCGACCCTCTGACAACCATCGCGCGCCAAAGGTCAATTGTGACTGGGGTAATTCGAAGTTGAAGAGTGTAAATGGTTTTATGGCGAGTCAACCTTAAGAATCAGAAACCTTGCCCGGCTGTGAACCATTAGTTAGTATTGCAGGCCATCGCCCACCTGATCGACGCCCGGTTGCGTCCAGGTTGGTGACGCTCTAATCCAGGTTATCAAGAGGCTCGCAGTGAAAAAGACATTATCGCTATTAACAATTTTCTTAGTTCTGTTGAACGGCCAGCTAACTGGTTTTGCGCAACAAAAAGCGCCTCAGTCAAAGGTCGGAACCACTTCAACTGCCAAGCGGACCAATACCCCGACCGTATTCAACAAGCGCGCTTCCCGTACCGGTAGCCCCACGATTCCCATTATTGAGGGCGATTTCAGCGAGGCTGTCAAAGTTATTCAAGAGAATTATGTCGAGGGCAAAAAGCTTGATTACAACACGGCATTCAAGTCGTCTATTATTGGGATGCTGCGCTCACTCGATCCTCATTCAAACTACTACGACCGCGAGGAGTATGAGGAACTCAAAACTGACCAGCGGTCAGAATACTTCGGCATCGGCGCCTCAATACAAAACTACGTAGTTGGTGAGCAGCTCGATACGTTTATTACGGCAACGTTTCAGGGCGCTCCCGCTGCGCGCGCCGGATTGCGTTTTGGTGATCGAATTTTGGCCGTGGATGACGTAAAGATGACCGGCAACGGGTCGCTCGAAGTTCGCGACAAGATTCGTGGGCCACGCGGTTCGACCGTAAAGATAACCTTGGAGCGCGCGGCGGATAAGCGAGTCGAGACTGTCGAGATAACTCGCGACGCCGTTCCCCAGCCTTCGGTTCCTGATGCGTACCTGCTGAAGCCCGGCGTAGGTTATGTGGACATGACGAGGGGCTTCAACTATTCGACCACTGACGAACTCAGGGAACATCTAGAAACGTTGCACTCCAGGGGCGCAACTTCACTCGTGTTGGATCTGCGGAATAATACAGGCGGCTTTCTGGATCAGGCTATCAGAGTGGCCGAAGTCTTTCTGCCTGTCGGCGAACTTATTCTTACTCAGAAAGGTCGAAATGGTCTGCGGGATCAAACCCAGCATTCAAGGAATAAGTCGGCCGACCTGATTCCGTTGGTAATTCTTATTAACGAAAATACGGCATCTGCTTCTGAAATCGTTGCTGGAGCTATGCAGGACCATGACCGGGCCTTGATTGTTGGCGAGACCAGTTTTGGGAAGGGCCTGGTGCAAAGCATTATCCCGCTGGATTCAGGCGGAGCTTTAACCTTGACCTCGGCGAAATATTTCACGCCTGCGGGCCGGCTGATTCAGCGAGATTATTCAGCTGGTGGGTTCTACGACTACTACACTCACGGGGGCTCGAAGAGACTCGATTTGAAGCCGGGAGAAACAAAGCCGGCGGGACCTGTGAAGAAGACCGACACCGGTCGCAGTGTTTATGAGGCCGGCGGCATTTCACCGGATGAGCCAGTAAAAGCAAAGACGATTAACACGGCCCAGCGACGCTTGCTCAACCCTGTATTTGCGTTTGCGCGAGAACTGGTAAATGGCCGCGTCCCTGGCATAACGGATTACAAAGTGCCGGGCAGCATCGACTTCGAACACGAGTTGCGCTTGGACGAATTTTCAATTGGCAATCCTGTCTTCGAAGCCTTCAAACAGTTTGTTGCGTCCAACCCTCAGTTTTCTGCGCTCTCAACCAGCCTGGACCGCAACCGTTCCTTCATCGAAAGTCAGTTGCGATTCAACATTGTTACCGCAGCTTATGGTCGCGTTATGGGCGAGCGCGTATTCATCACCAGTGACGATCAGCAAGTGGCAAAAGCAATCGATACGTTGCCTCGTGCTCGGGATCTCGCGATGTCGGCATCGAAACAACAAGCCCGCCCTTAATTTCAACCTTCTTCAGGCTATGCACAAGCGGGGCGGCGCGTACGGGCCGCCCCTTATTTTCTGTTTCTTCTGTTTCAGCCATAAAACAGAATCTTGCCTCTAAAACCCTGCTGTGGTATTGTTTGGATTCAGAGGAATCCAAATGCCGAGAATTACGAAGTCATTGATCAATACCGCCGAACTTGGGCGCGCGATTCGCCGTCGCCGCGAGGAATTGCAGCTGAGCCTCCGCGACGTTGCGGACCAGACCAGTGTCTCAGCTTCGACTTTGTCGAGAATAGAAAACGGAACTGGTAAACCAGACGCCGACAACATTGCGCGTTTGACTCAGTGGTTGGATGTTCCGCTGGAAAGAATTCTCAGTGGCGGCGGGCAAGAACGCGCCGAAGCAAAAGCTGTGGTCTATTTCCCACATGAGTCGACACCAGAAATAGTTGAGGCCCACCTCCGTGCTGACCGTAATCTCACCGCAGAAACTGCTGACGCCTTATCAGAATTATTTCGAGTTGCTTATTCGCAGTTTAGTCGGACCGACTCTGCAAGATCCTCTCGGAAGCGACGCTGAACCTCTCTGCAGTCTCAAGTTATAATCAATCCATGATCGCACGTGAACTACCGCCAGGGGAGAAATGGCGGCAATATGAGCTTCACGCATTGGGCTTTCGCGATTTTGCTCGCGTCGGATCCAACGCGCCCCTCAATCCCTTTCAGTTGGCAAAATTCGCCAACCTGGTGGTGATTGATTTTGAACAGATTAAAGGTCTAAGCGAAGAACATCGTCAGCACTTATTGGGTTCGGCATCCGAGGAATGGTCCGGCGGAGCCTGCTCGCAGCCGCTGCCAGATGGTCGACGCATTGTCATACTCAATCCTAACCATGGTCGAATGCGAACACACGCCACGCTCATGGAAGAGATCTCTCACGTGTTCTTAGGTCATCAGCCGACCAAGTTAAAAATAGTCCGCGATGATGAGCGTGGCCGGACAGTTTCTCGAGATTACCGAAAGGCGGATGAAGAAGCGGCGTACGGGACCGGGGCCGCTGCACTGGTCCCTTTTGCCGCCCTGCGACGGTCTGTATTTGAAGGTCAGACATCGCAGCAGATCGCCAGGCATTTTGGTGTGAGTCGGGAACTCGTGGAGTATCGCCTGAAGGTAACTCGGCTTTGGAGCACTTACAAAGCTGCGCATCTGAGATCAAAGTAAGAGTTGGCTGCTGCCTGACCAGCAATAAAACTTTCAAGTTGCGCTGAGTGGTTCCATCCTCTGCCGCCGACATCTGGATGGATCGGTGTCCGAGCATGACGTTGTGGGGCCATGACCACTAGCCAGCTCAGAGTGCTTCATGCTTTGGCCACTAACCCTTATAATCAACTTTTCGAGTCTTCGTTTAGGCCTTTCCAAGCTTCAGTTTAGTTTCAGTACCACTATATGAGCGAGATAAAAGAACTCCCAATCGGGTTGACCACGACCGACAAGCTGCGAATGCTGCTGGACATAACGAAGCGGATCAGTCGTTCCCTGGACCTACAGGAAGTTCTCAATCTCGTGATGGACACTCTGGATTCCCTAATCCCCTATGATGCGGCCGGTATTTTTGTAGTGAAGTGTGAGCCGGATAGTGAAGTGTCGGAGGGCGATGAACCGTGTGTGTTTCAGGCGGAAGCTATTCGCGGATACGACATTGAAGAGCTGACAAAGCTCCATCTCAAGCTTGGAGAGGGACTAATCGGACAGGTGGCGCTGACGGCCGAGCCCATCACTTCTCACGATGTCCGACAGAATCCAGCTTACGTAAACGCACGCAGTCAGACACGTTCGGAGATGGTGGCGCCGATCATTGCCAACACCGAGGTTATCGGCGTTTTTGACATCGAGAGCGACCAGCTCAACGCGTATTCCGAGGATGACCTCGAGGTGCTGATGCTGCTGGCCTCGCAGGTGGCGATAATTATCGAGAAGGTTATGCTGCATGAGCAGCTGATAGAAAAGAAGCGACTTGAAGGACAGCTTGAGGTAGCTCGTCAGGTCCAGTTGGAGCTGCTGCCAGCCAAAGATCCTCAGTTGGAAGGGTTCGATGTTAGCGCTTACAACTATCCTACCGAGGAGGTTTCAGGTGACTACTACGATTGGGTAAGGATCTTTGACGATCAAATCGGGCTGGTGATTGCCGATGTTTCCGGCAAGGGCGTGCCGGCGGCTTTGTTAATGGCGTTTCTGCGTGCAAGCTTGCGAGCGGCAACGCACATTGGCTATTCACCGCATATCTCGATGGCCAAAGTGAACTATCTGCTGTGGGAATCCATTGAGCGAAACCAGTTCATAACTGCCTTCTACGGGATCCTTGACGTCACAAACAAGACTCTTACCTACACCAACGCTGGTCACAATCCGCCGATACTGCTCGATAAGGATGGAGGTTATCAATTCATTGACAAGGGCAGTTTCCCCCTGGGGATGTTCAGAGATACTCGCTATCATGAATATTATCTGACGACCGAACCAGGAGAGATACTTGTGCTCTATACTGATGGAGTGACCGAAGCGCAGAACTCCCAGGGAGAGGAATTCGGACGTACTCGTCTGGCGGAAGCAGTCCAAGCAAATCGCCACTTGGGAGCGCGCGACTTGATTACGGAAATGCAAAAGGTAGTTCTGGCCTGGACCGAGGGGCTCGGCGTTACTGACGACGTGACTTTCTTCGTGATTAAGGCTCTCTAAGACGAAAGGAGACAGCCTCGATAGCTGTCTCCTCCAAACTTCGAAACGTCCTTATTTGCAACGACCTGTTTAATGTGCTGTTAGCGAGCAATGGGCATGATCGCCACCCGGTGCCAGCTGC
>DATKIS010000666.1:0-6267 GCA_035543975.1 Pyrinomonadaceae bacterium | reverse complement strand
GCGCCGCTGGAGCAGTGGATCGACACCTTCATCTTCCACTGCCGGCAGCCGGGAGTTCGAAACGCTCGCTTGGTTGACGTGCTCTATGGCCGTTGCGATGGCTTCACAAAACCCTTCATTTGTTTGAACGCTTCGACTATGGGGATTGGTGGCGAAACCGCCCGGCGGGTGGCCGATCAGGGCGAGTTTATGCGCAGTTTGCCAGGCGAGGTGAGATTTGCGGCCGCGGCGGTCGCAGCCTTGGGCCGTTGGCGGGAACGCCGGGTCAAGGTCTCCATCTATGACGCTGATGAACGCCACGAGGAAATTGAAGGCCCGATGAATCTGGTAGCCGTGGCCAATGCACTTTATGCAGGAGGCGGAATGATGCTCACCCCGGATGCGCGGTTCGATGATGGCAGGCTCGACGTCGTCACCGCGCGCGGTTTGAATCGCGTTCAAATTGTGCGGGAACTTGCGCGCATACATAAAGGCGGCCACGTGGCCAATCCAAAAGTGCAAATCAGACAAGGGACCCGGGTGAGCGTCGAAACGTTTGCACCGGAAGACGCGATGCGGATCGAGGCTGACGGAAACGTCCGCGGCGTTACACCGGTTGAATTTCAAATCATTCCTCGCGCTTTGCGATTCGTGGTGGGCGGAGCCGTGGTAACCGGCGTATAGAGCATAGGCTTTAGCTTGCGGCTTCGCTGACGACACTTTTGACCTACGGCACCCTGCAACCAAAGGTTGTACTCGATACGTCTGCGTTCCAGTAGCGAAGCTAGCAACCGCGACGAGGGGTGGCCACGGAGTGCCAACCCTACAGCGCTAGTCCCAATCATGTTGCAAGCAAACTGTTAGTTTGCATCGTTATCCCCGATAACCCGATGCCAGATAGGGCTCCAGTATCGGTCGCGTCGCAAACTAACAGTTTGCTTTACGGTGTTCCGCGAGCCGGTAAGACTTAGGGCAAGCGGCAGTCTCCCGGAGTGTTTTGCGAGTTTTCGCCCGGGTCGCAGACGCCGTTGCCGCTGGTTGGGGCGCAGTCACTGGGAGCGTTGGTGAAGTTTTCACCGCGACTAACTTCGCAAACTCCGTCACCGGCATAGGGTTCAGGCAATGGCGGCGAGTTTGGCCAAAGCGAAGGCTGTCCCTGATCACCCAGGACGAAGGGAAACCACACGGTTAAGACCCACTGAGTGCGGTCAAATGTCTTAGTCCACCCAGACTGATTGTTGAATATTGCTCCCAGCGGCGCGGCGGATTCGAGGGCACCGAGGCTCACGAAGTCAGGCACGTACGGGTCGGGCGGAACAATGCGGTCGGCGAAATAGACGATCTGCGCGAGCTGTTCTTCCTTATTGTAAGTTAACCAGACGCCGGCTAGTCCCTTTTGGGTGGCGGCGGTCAGGAGCTGTGACCACTTTTGTTTAAGGGCTTCTTTCTGGTTTGCCGGCGGGACGCGCCAGCGTTCGGTACGCATAATGACTTGCTGGTTCAGCTCTTTGAGATTCTGCGCCCCGATAACCTGCCAGGCATGGCATTCGGGGCTGAGGAAGTAAGGACGGTCCAGAAAGAGAGTCCCGTCGAGGATGAAATCATTCTCAACCCAGTCTTTGTAGCGCACCGCATCGCTCTTGGTATCGAAGAGGTAGCGCCCCCCACTAAAGAGGTTGCCAGTCTGGCCGTCGACTCGCATCGGTAGCTGCTTGCGCTGCATCCCGCGACGCTCGGCCATGTACATCCGGTCGCGTTCGATGACCGCAGCGACCTGGCCGAGGGGAAAGTTGGAGGGGAGTCCGAAGTCACAGGTGAAACAGCCTTTGGCGCTGATGTTACCCATGGAGTTTTCCTCTTCGTCGTCTGGGGTGGCAGCGCTAATAGAAGCCACCGGGAAGCAGATCAACTGCAAGATCAGCAGGGCGATGGCGAGATGGATCCTCTTGCTATGGTTAGCTCGGTTTTCGTGGTGAGTGTTCATGGTCATGGTCTTTTTCCTTTCTCCTGTTAGGAGTCAATTTTGTTGTCAATCGGATAAGAGTTGTCGCAGGCGGACATCGCTTGCGCTTTATGCGAGACCAGTAATACGCCCGCGCAATTGGGCCGTCACTACGCATGTACGTAGCTGTTTCCGACATGTTGACGACGATTTTTCGAGCCGCTGAGAGCGAGGGAAACAGAGGCGCACACGGCGATACGCTCGCGAGGATTCGCGAGAAATATGCCCAGCGGGCAGCCCTTGGTTATGTCAGATTAACTAGACCAGGCGGTTCTGGAGGGCTTTGGCGACTGCTTCGGATTTGGTGTGGACCTGCAACTTCTCGTAGATGCTGCGCAGGTGAAATGACACGGTGTGCACCGTGACGTTCAACTCGAGCGCCGCCGTCTTGTAGTTGTGACCTTCGACCAGCAACTTCAACAGGCGCGTCTCATGTGGCGTCAATTCATAGTCAGCGCGCTCCGGCGGCCGAATCTCGCGGAAGAGTGACATAACCCGTCGCGCCACTTCCGGCGACATTGGCGCACCGCCCGTGACCGCTTCTTTGAGACTTTCGAGCAGGCGCAGTGGCGGGGTTTTCTTAAGCAAATACCCGCAGGCCCCCGCGCAGATGGCGTCGAAGATCCGTTCGTCATCGTCATAAATGGTGAGCATCAGGATCAGCAGTTCGGGATATAACTCTTTGAGAATCCGGATCCCTTCGATGCCGGACATGCCGGGCAAGCCGATGTCGCACAGCACGACATGCGGCAGGTGATGCTTGAGTTTGGCGAGGGCCTCCTCCATCGAACGATAGCCGCCGGTGCAGGCGAATCCTTCCGTGCCGCCGATGAGCAGCGCCAAACTCTCGCGGATCTCGCGGCGGTCCTCGACAATCGCCACTTCAATCACGGCTGGTTGGGGTATCGTTGTCATTCCCGGTATGTCCTCTAAGTCCATCAACACAAATCCTCCCGCGCGTCAAAATCTTTACCGCGCGTCAGAGCTTATGCCGGGACTGCTCACTAACCGCTACGTAAACTCGTAGTCGTAGGCCCACTCTCAGATCATACCTGGTCCGTCATGGGGACCTTCATTGTGATGGTAGTGCCAGACTCCGCCTGCGAGGTCATCTCGAGCGTTCCACCCATCTCGCGGATGCGCTCGCGCATGCTCACCAGCCCGTGACCTTCGCTTTCCTCCGCCGGATCAAAGCCACGCCCGTTATCGCTGATGCTCAGCAATAGTGAATTGGTGGTCACGCGAAAATCAACCTCCACTTCAGTGCCACCGGAATGCTTGACGATGTTGTTGATACTTTCTTTGAAAACCAGGAAGACCTCGCGCCGCAAGTTGGCGCCGAGCCGGATATTATCCTCAGTGTCGGGCGCGCGGAAGCGAAGCTTCATGTGGCAATTCGTCAGCATGTCGCTGGCCAGACCGCGCATGCGCTGCATCAGATCGCTCAGGTGGTCCTTCTGTGGATTGATGGCCCAGACGATGTCGCTCATGGAGTCCACTAGTTCACGTGAGGAAGTGGCGATGGTTGCCAGCGGTTGCGTGATGAGTGAATCATGGCGGTCAAGGCGTTGACTGACGACTTCACTCAGCAATGAAATCTGCGTCAGGCTCGATCCAATATCATCGTGCAAATCTCTGGCAATCCGCTTGCGCACCAGTTCGAGTTCGATCAATCGTTCCTCCCGCGTACGGCGCAACGTTTCTTCGGCGCGCTTGCGTTCGGTGATGTCGCGAACAATTCCGGTGAAATATCGCCGGTTGTCCTTGGTGAACTCGCCAAAAGAGAGTTCCAGCGGGATTTCCCTCCCGCTCTGGTGCAGGCCCGGTAGTTCAACAGCCTCCCAGCTGATGTGTTTGTGGCTGGTCTCGACATAACGAGCAAGCCCGGCGTGGTGCAGGTGACGCAGATATTCCGGCATCAGCATTGTTAAATCAGCGCCGACCATCTCGGCGACAGAGTAGCCGAAAATATTTTCGGTCGCGTCGTTGACGTAGATGATTATGCTCCGCTCATCAATCGTGATAATCGCATCCGAAGCCGTTTCGGCCAGGGTACGAAAGCGGCTTTCGCTTTCGCGCAACGCCTTCAGCCGCGCGACGCGGTTACGTGCCAGAGCGAAGATTGCCGCAGCAACCAGCAGCGCCGCCAGAGTCAGGAACCACCAGCGCCGCCAGATAGGCGACCAGATGGTGAAGGCGACCGAAGCAGGTTGGGCGCTGGTTTGCCCTTCGGTATCAACTGAGCGAACGAGAAAGCGGTAACTGCTCGGCGCGAGGTTGGCGTAGTTTACTGTTCGCTGGAGCGTGGGCGCGCTCCACTCGGAGTCGGCACCTTCGAGTTTGTATTGATAAAGCAGTGACTCGCCGGAGCTGAAGCCAAGACCGAGGAAGTCTATCCGAATCTGATTTTGATTGGCGGTGAGTTCAAGCTTAGTCAACTCGGTCTCACCTAAATCCGAGATGGGCTGCGGCAGGCTATTAACTGCCACCGCCATTATTCGAATCGGAGGCGGAGGGAGTCCGGCGCGCTCAGGCTGAGGAGCGAGGCGCGACAAGCCGCGTAGCGTGGCAAACCACAAAGCGCCTGCTCGGTCTCGGTGGGCGGCATGAACGGCCGGGCCAATGAGTCCGTCGGCCATGGTGTAATGCTTGATGCGGCCCGTCGGCACATCGAGACGATCCACGCCGCGCCCCGTCCCGATGTAAATGCTCCCCCACTGATCTTCGACAATGTCACCGGCCTGATTGCTGGCCAGCCCCTCCGCAGTCGTATATCTGGTGAAGCGCGGTTCGTCGGTCTCCGGGCTATCGATGCGGGTCACCCCACCATGGTAATAAGCAATCCAGAGTCGGCCTGAGCGGTCTCGGTACATGCCATAGACCTCTCCTCCGTCCGCCCCATCCCGGTCGGAAAAATCCAGGAAACGACCGCCTCGATAGCGCATCAGGTATCCGTCCGAAAAGCCGATCCAGAGATTCCCGGCAGCGTCTTCGACAAAAGCGTTGGGCGCTGACTGTGGTACACCATCAGCGAGCGTGTATTGATGAAAGCTGTTGGTATTACGCTCCCACCTGGTGAGCATGTTGGCGCCTGGCGGTATCGAACTGTCTACCTTATTGAGGTCTCGGTACGGCTTGATTGCGCTAAGCCAGATGTCCTTACGTGAGTCTTCAAACAGGCGGTAGATATGATTGTCGCTTAATCCGTTTTGAGTGGTGTAATGAGCGAGCGGGCGCAGCTGCGCGAGCTGAGAGGCGTCGCGGGTTTTAGGGAAACGAAATAATCCTTCGCCGGTTGCAATCCACCACTCGCCGGCGTGATCCTGAAAAGCCGCTTGATACCAGCTTTGGCCCATGAATTTAGTGGCCCCCAGGTTGGGCCGAATGGCGGTGAACCTTTTTCCGTCGAAGTGATTGATAAACCTTTGATCGTTGCTTCCTCCGTCACTCGAGCCGCTGATGACATGAACATCGCCGGTCAGGTTTTCGAAGATTGAGAGAATTCGAATGTGACCGAGACCTTCCGCCACCCGGTAGGAAACAAATCCGTCGCGGGCAATTTTCATGACCCCGATACTCTCGGTGCCGAGCCAGACATTGCCCACGCTGTCTTCACGAAGCGTTTTCACTTTGATATCGCTCAACCCGTCAGCCGTCGTGTAATTCTGTAGGTTTGGCCGCTCGCCATTCGCCGCCGGCGTGAGCACGCTCAGCCCATAGCGTGTGCCTACCCATAACCTGCCGTCCGAAGATTGCAGCAATGAAACGATGCTGTTGTGAATCAGACCATTTTCAACGTTGAATAGATGAGTGACGATGTTTTGATCAGACTTCGGAGTGGCGCCGAGTTGGCAGAGACCAGCTGGAGTGCCGGCCCAGATGTGGCCTTGACTGTCGCGAATGAGCGAATAAATTCTATCGGTGGGCAATCCGTGTTTGGTGGTGAAGCGCTCGACGTTACGAGTAGATTCATTCAGCCGGTAAAGCCCGCTTTCGGTGCCGACCCAGAGCGTGTGATCCTGACCATCAACAATTGATCTGACAGCTCTGCCCTCGACGGGGTAGTCAGCCAAACCAATTTCGACAGCGTTGATTTGCCAGCGGTCATGACTCTTTTCAATCCGAAAGAGACCGTCGGTTGTGCCGCACCAGAGATTTCCCGCACCGTCTTTGAAGAGCGTCGTAATCTTTTTTGCTCTCTCATTATTGCCCGGCACGAAGGCGGTAAACTTTTGCCCATGAACGGGCGCGGTTTCGCCTTTGTGGTTCGCTCCGGTTCCTCCCGG
>DATKIS010000665.1:0-3497 GCA_035543975.1 Pyrinomonadaceae bacterium | reverse complement strand
GTCAACTCATACCGCCGCGTTATGGGGGAACCGGTGAATTCGACCTCGAGTCCCAGGATCTCTTTCCGCAGGAGTTCGGTCATTTCTTCGTAAGTGAGCGCCTTGCCGTCCTTGATTACGCCCACGCCGCGTAGCAAATCGGGAAGGGAAGAGAGGTAGACCAGGTCGTTTTCGGGAATAGCACCCAGCCCGAGCGCGATCCCTGAGGTCGCTCCCGTCATATTGTCGAAGGTGGCCGCTCCAAGTTTTACGCTGCCGACGGTCAGCTCCCTGTAGTCGATTTGGTCGTCGAGGGTCAGCGGCGGGTTTTCGATAAACTTCGCGTCGCTGTCCGTGGAGAGCTTCTCGAGTTCAACCGTGGTCGCATCGTATTCGGCTTTGTAACGCCGGATGGCTTCCTGGCCGTCGTCGATGCTGTATTTCTTCTTCAGTTCATTGGTTTGTGCGTCGGCCCGGGCCGTTCGTTCAGCCTGCTCCTTCTGAATCAGCTTCGGGTTGGCGCGCCCTACAGCTACGTAGGGTTTGGTTTCGGTGAGTTTCCATTTAGGCAGATAATCTCGCCAGAAATTCTTCCCGCTCGCGAGCAGACTTTCGACGTCTGCGATCTGCGGCTTAAGTGTGACGGATTTCCGGAAGCCACTTTCCTGATTCAGATAACGCGTCTGCCAAAGCCAGCCGTAACCATTGCCGCCACTGCGGAAACCAAATCCGGGTGGAGTGTTTACAAACTTGGAGAGGTTGCGGCGGTAGGCAACCAGCGAATTCCGGAAGCGGTCGTTAAACTCTTTTAGTTCCGGCGAGCCGTCTTTGAAGGCGGCCACCCGGACAAACTCTTCGATTATCTTTTGCCGGATGAGTGCTGCTTTATCCGCATTGAGATTGGTGGCGGGAATATCCGAGAGGCCCACCCAGATGGGCGCGCCCGGTGAATCCTCAACATAGCTGTACATCCCCTGTGCCCCTGTCTCGAGCGCCCGCGTCGTGCTGTCGATGAACTTCTTGTAGAGGTTGGTGTTGGCATCACCCGCGAAAACTGACAGGAAGTTATCGAGCAGCAGCTTTTCGGTTAAGTTGAGCTTGAGGGTGGCCGGGTAGCTGAAAAGCATGGACGACGGTTGATCTGCATTCTCACTCGGGTATTCGATCATGCGGATCGCTCCCGGCTCAGCCGACTTAGTCGAAGGGAGTTTTTCGACACTCATGTACGCGCGCTTCCGGCTATCTGGTTCGGCCTTCAGAAATATCGCATCGAGACGGGTCAAAACCTTTGCCGGGGTCATATCTTTCGGCACGGAGACGACCGCGCCCATGTTGCCTAAGTGATAATTGGCGTCGTGGTAACGCTTGATGTCATCGGGTGTCATTTTGCGGATAGCGTCGGGGGCGCCGCCGGCGTTGAAGGAGAGCGGGTGCGCTTCGCCGTAGAGCATGCGTAGAGAATTGTCATAAATGCGCCAGTCGGGGTTGTTCATCGAGCTGGTCATCTCGTTGTATACCGAGCCCTTTTCTTCGAGCCGCAGCTTTTTGTCAGGATTTTCAGTAACACCCCAGTTGCGGACCTCGCGACGGACTTCCTCTTCGGTATAGTCAGGGTGTAGCAGCACCGTCATATACTCATTGAACACCGTGTAAAACGACTCAGCGCCGCCGGCGGTATTGAACTGGTAGTTAGTTAGAGTTTGATAGGTAGACGCGTTTGATTGGGTGAGAGACATGTTTTCGAGCACGTTGATGTTGCGCCCTTTGTTACCTTTCCCGATTAGCAAATGCTCCTGCGTGTGCGGCTCGCCCATGTCTGACACGGTGAAGGTGTTGGTATATATAAAGGCCTGCGGGACGGATTGTATTTGCAGCAGGTCAAGGGTGAAGCCGGTACGCTCGTGAATGAATCGTGCGCCGATCGGCTTATCGACAGCGTCGAGATAGACGGCGTCGGTGCGGAAACCGCGCAACACCTGACCTCTGGTCAAGGCGGCGTAGGGATTGGCGTCGCTGGTTTGGGCAGGAGTCGATGGTAGTTGCATAGAGAGAAGCGAAATCAGCAAGATGATTGCTGGAGAACGTGTTCCAATTTTCAAGTTCGTAAGTCTCCGGTTCAAGAGTCAGGCAGAGCGCGGCGATTTGAGTATACGTGATGCAAGCGAATGAGGTTTTGATTATTACGACTGGCTGAGGTGCGTATGATTTTGTGGATCGCATGCCCATGATGGGAGAGCCATCGATCCACAAAATCACACGAAAGAAACACGAATAAGTTCACTTTGGTGGATGCGGAAAGGAACGGCATGTCCAAGGGTAACCGAAGTAAGGTTGAGCGCGACGAGCTTGACGTTGATCTTGATGCTTTGTTCAAGCTCCCATTAGCTGAGTTCACTGACGCGCGCAACGCACTGGCGGCGAGGCTGAAGAAGAGCGGGCGTGGCGATGACGCGGCTCGGGTGAAGGCGCTGGCTAAGGCTCCCGTCTCGGCGTGGGCGGTGAATCAGCTTTACTGGAACCATCGCGAGGCATTCGATCAGCTCCTCGCGTCAGGTGAACGCTTCCACAAAGCGCAGACCTCGGCGGCGAAAGCCGGGGATTTGCGCGGCGCCCTCGACGCGCGCCGCGAGGCGCTCACTCGCCTATCGGATTTGGCCGAGTCCGTGCTGGAAGCTGCGGGTCATAGTCCTTCGCTGGATACTATCCGCCGCATCACCAGCACTCTCGAGGCAATGTCGGTCTACGCATCGCGTTCTGATGCGCCGAGTCCGGGGCGTTTGACAGAGGACGTCGATCCACCTGGCTTCGACTCACTAGCCGGATGGGTTCCCGCTGGCGGGATGTCGGCAGCGAAGCCGTCCCGAGTGGCCACGGCGGCAACAGCGAAGCTCCCCCGGCCAACAACGCCAGCGAAATCCAGACCTGCCACGACCGCGTCCCGAAAGCCCGCGCCGGATGACCGCGTACGTAAGCTGGAAGAGGTTCGCAAGGCAAAGATAGCTGCGGCGAAAGTTTCACTGCAGGAGGCAAAGAGATCGCTGACCGCAGCGCGAACCAGGGCGCAGAGTTTGGAAGCAACAAAGAAGAAGGCTGACGCCGACGCGAAGAAGGCCGAGAAGCAAAGGCAGGAAGCCGAGGAGAGCTTGCGGAAAGCAAAAGCCGCAGCGGAAGCTGCAACCAGGCATGCGCGAAAAGTTGCACTGGAAATAGACGAGGCCGTCAGTGCCGTGGATGACGCCAAACGCACTGTCGAAAATAAATCACGAGAACTCGAGTCATTGGTTCGGGAATCGTCGGCAAGGTGATTCGCTTATTTAGCTGGTTGCTTAATGTTCACCGACGGACCAAAGAGTGCCCCATGAACAACGCCCTTGCCGGTTGAGCCGTGCGGCCATTGCGCGCGGTCGAAATCGATCCCCGGATAGTTTGCCCCTCTGGTTTTGAAGTTTTCATCGATCGTCATAGAGCCGGTCTTATCAATGTTCACGATCAGCACCCAGGATCTGTTATTACCTGTC
>DATKIS010000664.1:0-2348 GCA_035543975.1 Pyrinomonadaceae bacterium | reverse complement strand
GGCTCGGTCCTGGGGATCATTTGGGCGCTGGTAACTCCGGTAGTGATGATTACCATCTTCACTTTCATCTTTGCCGAGATCTTCGGAGCTCGGTTTGGCGCCAGCAGTTCTCCCTGGGACTACGCGCTCTATCTCTTTTGTGGGTTGTTGCCCTGGACGATGTTTCAGGAAGCCGTGCAGCAGTCGGCTACCGTGATTGTCAACCATGCCAACCTGGTGAAGCGGGTGGTTTTTCCGCTGGAGACTTTACCACTGGCGCTGACGTTGACCTCGCTCGCTAACCAGTTATTCGGCACACTCGCGTTATTGATCGCCATAGTCCTCATTCGGCATGAGCTTCACCCCTCGCTGCTTTGGCTGCCCGTGCTACTCATTCCCCAACTGATTTTCACGTTGGGCGCGGCCTGGCTGATTGCTGCGCTCGGGGTTTTCTTGCGCGACACAGCGCAGGGAGTGGCGCTCGTGCTGATGGCCTGGATGTTTCTGACCCCGATAATCTACCCCGAGACAGCCGTGCCCGAGAGATACCGCCTCTTTGCCAACGCCAATCCTTTCACGGCGCTGGTGCGCAGCTACCGGCGCGTCCTGCTTGAAGGCACGAGCCCACATTGGCCTAGTCTGGCCTACTTCTGCGTTTGCGCGCTGGTTCTATTTGGCTTTGGTTATTGGTGGTTTGCCAAGAGCCGCAGAAATTTTGCCGATGTGGTGTAGTGCTCAGGGCGCCAAAGGAAACGCTCAAGACACCCTTCTGTGCCCGGAGGTTTTCCGCCGATTGGGAACTGTCCAGAGGTAAACGGTGCGGTAGAGCTTGCCCCAGGGAACGCGGACAGTCTTTTCCGGCTTCCAATCGCCCATCCGAAAATCGTGTGAGAGAATGCGCGTCCCTGGCCGCAGTTCTGCTAACAGCTTTGGCCGCAAGAGTACGTTCAACTTTTCTGACAGGTAGAGCGTGACGATCGTGGCTTCGCTGTAGTCGACTCGAAACATGTCTTCATTGCGAAAACGGATTAACTGTGAGACGCCTGCTTTGATGGCGGTTTCATCGGCCTCCGCGACCAGCTTCGGATCGATCTCAATTCCCACCGCCCGAATGCCGTATTGCCTCGCTGCGGCGATGGGGATCCGGCCATCTCCACTACCCAGATCGTAGAGCACATCGCCCGGCTTGACCTTCGCCATCCGCAACATCTCATCTACCGTTTCGGCTGGGGTTGGGTAATAGATGACATCTGGCTTGCGCAGAGGCGGATTCCTTCGTGAGCGTCGTTGACCGTGCGAAGCAGACCCAATCGCGACCGGGGAGTTCATGACGGTCGTCTTTGGTGCGGTGGTTCGGGCGGCAGCAGGCTCCGGCGAGAACAGAACAAGCAACGCGATTAGGAGAGATAGCTTTGAGGGCCGACTTCTTTGCGAAAGAGTTTCCATTGTATTAAGTGTCAAAACGGTTCTCAGGAACAGGCTCTGTAGGTCAACCGGTACTGAAGCAGTTTGAAGCATCCGACCGATTACAGAACCCAGCGCGGTGGCGCGGGATTCTCCGGACAACTACCCGGAAGCTGCGATTGCCGGACCGCCGGCTAAAATTTGACTCAAGTATCCCGCGCTGCCGCGCTGGGTTCTGTATCCGAATCCGATCCAGCTTGATTACCCAAACTGTACCAAGTGCCAGTCAACTAAGGGAACGATCCATCAAACTGCACTAAACAACACTAACGACGTCTCGTGGTTGTTCGGGTGGGTTAGTAGATCGTGGAGTAACTTCTGACAAGACCACGACAATCCCTATCAGCCACCAAAACACCAGCATTACTTCTTCATCGCCAAAGTTGTAGTTAACCAGTGAACTGGCAAAGATCGCCGCTACAGCCCCGGTGGCGCCCAGCAGGATTCCGTGGCGGTTGGTGTCTCGACTTTCGCGTTGAAATTTCTCCGCTCGCGAGGCCGTCATCCAGAATGCGGCCATGATCCAAAGCCAAAATAGCACCGCGGGCAGGCCACGCTCAAAAGCGAATTGCAGCGGAGTAGAATGCATGTGAATCATCTCCCGGCCGGGAAAGCCCCATTCGCTCCAGTGTCGATGACTGGAATCCATGCCGTGGCCGAACAACGGGTGATGCATCATGCGTTTCATTCCGGCGGTGGCTACCTGGGCCCGCAAAGAAGAACTGGGATCTTGCAGCCAAAGGGCGTGCGCGGCGCGAGTTTGGTAGACGACCATGGCGCCAAAAATCAATACCAGCAACACCAGCGAAATGCTCAACACCCGGGCTTTTCCGCTCAGGGCACGAATGCTGATCACGACTATGCCGACCGCCAAGGCAATCAACGTAGTGCGCATTGCCGTGAAT
>DATKIS010000663.1:0-3590 GCA_035543975.1 Pyrinomonadaceae bacterium | reverse complement strand
GAAGCAAGACTAACTCTACCGAGCTTTCCGTTTTCCAAACCATCACTTCGGGCACCCCGCAGACCACCAGGATCTTCCTGGTTTCCACGGTCACGCCGGCAATTTTCTTGAAGCGCGGTGATCTGGGAAGAAGTCCGACGTACAGCCAAACGGATTTCAACCTTACTCATCGCTATCGCTTTGGCGCTGACAAACGCTTTACCATCGTTGGTGATTTGAACTTCCTTAACCTGTTTGACCAGGCAACAGTTACCAATGTGCATGTGGTCAAGAATTTGAACACATCAGTAATAACCGCTTCCGCTCTGGCCGGGGTCACCAGGCCAAACGATGCTACATTTGTTAACTCTTATACCTCGGGATCATTACTGACTCCGATTAACACTTATCTCGCGGGTACTCCGACGATCCTTAATCGTCTGGACGCGAGGTATGGACTGCCCAATACTTACCAGAGCCCACGTGGCGTCCGGTTTGGTTTCCGCTTGCTTTTCTAACTCGAAGAGCTAGCCCCGACAGAAAAGAACTCGTCTAAATTCGTTTAGACGAGTTCTTTATCTTTTCGATGAGCCCGTCCGAATCGAATAATATGGGTTCGTCCGGCTTTGTCCCTTAAGCCCTGGCTCCGGGTTGTGCGCAGTTCAATAATTAGCAAAAGGGCCAGGCGTGGCCCATTCGGTTGTCCCTCGCCGCTGTCTTCGTTCCTCTGTCCCGGCGGAGCAAGGTGATGAACGAATAATCGTATTTACCTCATCAATGAACGTTATCGAAAGGATAAGAATCTTTAGTTATTATTATTCCCGGTCGGAATCTATAATGCCGCTTCCCGGGGCTATTCTGGTTCGCGCACTAACCACTAAATCTAATCGCTGCGTCAGCTGTCTGTCAGTTTGCTTCTTTCAAGAGATGCACCGACTTCCGCGTTTCTTCTCCATAGCCTTATTTGTGACCCTGGTTATTACGACCTGGCCCGGTAGTAGTTTGCCGACCGTCGTAACCCAGGCGGCAACTCCTCCCTTCGATCTGCTGATCACAAACGGACGTATTATAGACGGTAGCGGTAATCCATGGTTTCGTGCGGACATCGGCATTAAAGATGGCCGCATTGCCCGACTTGGCAAGATCGATCCAGCCGATGCTATTCAGACCATTGAGGCTCGCGGTCAGATCGTGGCACCGGGATTCATCGACGTCCATACGCACGTAGAGTCGATTCACAACCTACCCGCCGCTGAGAACTTCATTAGGATGGGTGTCACCACTCTGGTGACCGGAAACTGCGGCGGTTCGACTATTGACGTGGCGGAGTTTCTGGGACGTATCAAGGCGAAACCACTGGCGCCGAATCTGGCGACGCTGATAGCTCACGGCTCTGTCCGGCGCGAGGCGATGGGGTCTGATGACCGAGCGCCTACGCCCGCCGAGCTAAAAAAGATGGAGGCTCTCGTCGAGCAGGGAATGAAAGACGGAGCAGTTGGACTTTCGACGGGGCTCATTTACGTTCCCGGGACCTATGCCAGAACTGATGAAATCGTTGATCTCGCGCGTGTCGCTGCAAAGCATGGCGGCCTTTACGCTACCCACATGCGCAGTGAAGGCGAGCATGTGGCAGATGCGATCCGGGAAAGTATTCAAATCGGCGAACAGGCGGGTCTGCCGGTAGAGATTTCTCATTTTAAGATCAGTAGCAAAAAACTGTGGGGTCAAACACCACTGACCCTCGGGCTCGTTCGCGAAGCACGCGCGCGCGGTTTGATGGTCACCGTCGATCAGTACGCCTACGCTGCCAGTTCTACTTCGCTCGAGTCTCGTTTGCCGGCCTGGCTACGGGCAGGTGGACTGGATGAGGCAAAGAAACGTCTGGCCGATCCTCCCACCCGAGAGCGGGTTGTGACCGAGATGAAAGAAGTCTTAAAGCGTAACGGCTTTAAGGATTTCTCGTACGCAAGGGTAGCCAGTTATCGCCCGGACAAGTCTTTCAATGGAAAGTCAATCGCTGAAATAACCAGGCAGGTGCGGGGCAAGCAGGACCTCAAAAATCAAATCGAGCAGATCATTGCGATGTATGAAGCCGGCGGCGCCGGCATGATCTTTCACGGCATGAACGAAGATGACGTGCAGCTGATTATGCGCGAGCCTTTTACGATGATTGCTTCCGACAGTGGCGTGCGGCAGCTGGACGAGAGCGTGCCGCATCCTCGCGGCTACGGAAACAATGTGAGAGTGCTCGGCCATTACGTTCGGGAACTACGCCTGATCTCGCTTGAAGATGCTATTCGCAAGATGACTTCATTGCCCGCCCAAACGTTTGGGTTTCGAGATCGTGGCATGGTTCGCGAAGGTTTCGCTGCTGACCTCACGATTTTCGACGATAAGACCGTAGCGGACCGGGCCACATTTGATCAGCCCCATCAGTTTCCAGTCGGCATTAGCTACGTCATGGTTAACGGCGAGGTCGTCCTGGCAAATGGTCAGATGACCGCCGCGAGGCCAGGCGTCGCTGTGCGTGGGCCCGGGTATCTGACAAACGTAGCCGGCAATTAGGATTCACGACCCTTTGGTTCATTCGAACACGGGTGATTTCGATCTTCAATCTGTTACCAACACGAGCTCGACTTCATTTCGAAGTAGATGAAAGGACACCCCATGAGACAGCACGGCAGGATCACTTTGCGCTTACTATTTCTCTTAGCCGCAACTATTGGCTGGTCAGTTGCGATTCACGCCCAAACCGTCACGGGTACACTACAAGGCACGGTGACTGACTCTAAGGGTGCAGTCGTCCCGGGTGCTGACGTCGTGGTCAAGAACCTGGACACCGGCCAGGAGCGAAATCTAAGAACAAATAATGAGGGGGCGTATTCTGCTGCCTTCCTTCCATTGGGCAGATACAGCGTTACCGCGTCAGGTCAGGGCTTTCGTTCAGCCTTCCAGGAGAACGTTGAGATAACCTTGAATCAAACGCGGGTGATTGACATCACGCTGAACCCCGGCGGAATTTCGGAAGCGGTCCTAATCACTTCGGACACCGCTCCTATCAATACGACGAACGGGGAAATCAAGGGCTCGCTCAACGCCGACGAGATTCTGGAAAAGCCAACTGCGAATCAAGGTAGTTTCCTCACTCTGGCAGAAACCTTCGCCGGCTTTCAGGAAAACCCTACTTCCGGTCAAAACAATCCGACCGCCTCTTCAGGGTCCTCCATCAACTTCAATGGTACCGGAACGCGTGGCGCCACCTTTCAAATCAATGGCGTGAACAACGACGATTCGTCTGAGAATCAGCACCGCCAGGGCGCCGCGCTATCAACCATCAAGGAGTTTCAGGTAATTACCAATAATTTCACCGCGGAGTTTGGCAGGGGTTACGGCGCCGTCGTGCTGGTGCAGACCAAGTCCGGCACCAACAGGGTCGCAGGCGATGTGTATCTCTACCAGCAAAATGGCGCCTGGAACGCGAAGTCGTTTTTCGCGCAGGCGGCGCCGAAACCGATCCGGCACCGCAGCGAGTACGGCTTCACGCTCGGCTTCCCGGTCGTCCAGAACACGCTCTTCGCGTTCGCCAACGTCGATCGCACGAAGTTGGATGG
>DATKIS010000662.1:0-6314 GCA_035543975.1 Pyrinomonadaceae bacterium | reverse complement strand
TTGTCGGCAGGCAGACTGTCTGCTGTCTCTACGGGCCGTATCTCACTTATCAAGTTTCCTTCGTTCCGTCTCATCGGTAGAATCGGGCGATATTCAGCCACCTGCCGGGCTCAACTGAACAATCCTTATCCAGGGTCGCGCGGACATAGGAGTGCTATGAATGCGGGTTGCCATATACACTGCAATTTACGGCGGCTACGACAACCTCAAGGCGCAACCGGCCCAGACGCTGGATTGTGATTTCATTTGCTTCACGGACGACGCGCAACTGACGCCAGTGTCTCCCTGGAGAGTTGTCCATTCGTGCCCGGAGGAAACGGCCGATCTACACCCGCGCCTGCAATCAAGATATCCAAAGCAGATGGCACACAGGTTTTTCCGCGGGAGATCGCGACGTAAGGACGGCCGCTTGTTTGAAGACCTACGACGGTCGCCAACCTACGACTATTGCATTTGGATCGACGCCAGCGCCCAAATCCTGAAAAATGATTTTGCTGAGTTCCTTATTTCGCACGTCGGGCAGTTTGGGATAGCCATGTTGCGACATCCTGACCGAGACTGCATTTTCGATGAGGTGCTCGCGTGCATTAATCTTCGGAATCTGAAGGGGTTGCCTTTGAGCGAGCAGGTTGAGCACTACCGGCGCCAGGGGTATCCGGAACACAACGGGCTTTTTGCAGGAGGGTTGATTGTGAGAGATCTGCAGGCTGGCAGGTTGAAATCGATCAACAGTCAGTGGTGGAAAGAAAACCTACGCTGGTCATCCCGGGATCAACTGTCGTTGCCCTACTTGCTATGGAAAAACGGGTATGGCATCGACGAGATCCCGCTCAATCTGTGGAAGAATGACTACTTTGTGATCACTGACCATCTCAAGCGCACTGCATGATCGGATTTTTCGCCCACCCGCCTAACAAACTAAGGATACTAGCCGCTCGGACTTGTATCCCTTATGACGGGTATCCTTCACTTGCGTTGTCGAAAGACAGGTTCGGCGTCAGCTCTAAGGTCGCTTCCAAAAAAGACTACGGCGCGTCAAGTCGAGTACGCGATTCCAAGTGACGTTCTTTCTTGCTAGTTGGCACAGAAGCCTTTTATTCGTTTGTTGCCGTGCATGCCGGGTGGTAGCATCTCGCCTTCCAACAATCGCGGAGGCTTATTCGTGCAGTACGGTTGGTATTTGCTCGACGACATCAAGCGTCGACTCATCAAATCAAACTCAATTCGTGACATTGTTCCTTATGGGCCGTTCCATGTGGAGTTTCAGCCGATGGGCTTGGACGGTGCACCGATGGAATACCGTCGCTTCACCGAACTCCTCGATGAGCTGAACGCGATGAACCTGTTGAGCGTGCGCCTGGGAGGAAAGGCCGAGCCACTTGCGCACCCACGCGCCGTCGAAATGATTCGTTATCTTGCCTCGAGCGGCGTTGCGATCGCAGAGGTTGAGACCGACGGCATCCTCCTGAACGAAGAAATGATTGGGGCCCTGCTCGATGCTGAAACGCACACCGTCGTCGCCCGTCTCCCTGACGCAATCTCAACTGACGGAGATTCATTCGAGCTTGCAATTGAATCACTTAGGCGTCTGCGCCATCAGCGAAGCAAACGCAACTTGCACCTGCCCAAACTCACCTGCCGCTTTTCCGTTCATCCAGGTAATTTCGGACGCCTGGAACGCATGATAAAGCTTGCGCGCGAAGTCGATGCTGACCTGGTCTCGTTGGACCTCGCCGAAGATCAGGCAGAACTGCCCGCTGGTCGCACGCTCGATGCGAGCGAAATCGCACTCCTCCAAACTCAGATGGCGTTTGTATATGGTGAGGCTGAGAGCGGCTTCGTCTCTGGAAGTCTCCTTGTTCGAGGGGCTCTCGACCGCTACGCAGAGCCCGGAGATCCCGCCCAGGGATTCACTTTGCCTCCCTACGTGCAACGTAGAAGTGGGAACGGCCACTCGCCAGGCCGCTCCCGCTGGATCGGCGATCGCCACTGTTACATACCGTGGTATCACATGCTGATCGATGCCCATTTTGAGGTATGGCCCTGTCGATTTTTGACAGGTGAGGACTTCCGCTCACTTGGTAACGTTCGTGACGAGGCCGCGGCCGCTGTTTGGAATGGTCCGCGCACGCGCGAATACCGGTCGGAGTTTAGCGCGGCCATGCTAAATCGGCCGATTGCCGGCCTTTACCTTTGCGACCGCTGCGTTTCCTGCAACTTGCGTGAGACGCTTACCGATAATCGCTTCTACGACGAAACCGAAGCCTGGCTTGAGCGTCAGCGGATCGGAATGTCTGCTCCTACATTTCCGGGAGACTCATCAACTGACGGGTTCGCTCATCCAGCCTTGCGCGCAATGCGGGAACGGTTTCCGCGGTCGAAGTGTGCGCCTGGTTCACTTGAACTGGTAACGCGGATTCATGCCGAAGCCGAAATCGCTCGGATCGAGGCTTTGCGCCTGCGAGTGCGCGCCGCCGCACTCCAGGCACAAGCGACGCAATTGCAGCGCAGGTCGGTTGAAGCAGCACACTCGGAAAAAGCACGCGTCGATGGGGCGACTATCAAGCGCATCATCGGCCGACTCGACTCCTACGCTGACCAACTATTCGATGACGCTCGTCGAGTTAGCAGTGACCTGGTGGATGCCGCGCCTCCTCCTTTCCAGTCCATGTGTGACTGGCTGCAGCGACTTCACGAAATCGATCCTCTGGTGGGCGTCGAAGTTGACCATACCTACGTCATCTGGATGTCCTTGTTTAAGACCCTCGCAGATAGCGTCGACATGTCGGAGATCCAGCGCGTCATGGGTGTCGGGGTCGGTTCCGACGGTCCGGAAGTCAACTATAACGATCACTTCCCCGAGCATTATTGCCTTGACCTCGTCGATTACTCGGAGCGAAACCCGAAGTTGAAGTTTGTGACGGCAAACATCGAGGAACGAGTGCCATTTCCCGACGAGAGTTTCGACCTTGTCTACAGCCACTCAGTCTTCGAACACCTCAAGAATATGCCGCGAGCAATTGTCGAGATAGACCGTCTGCTTGGGGTTGGGAAATATGTGTACATTACCGTGAGTCCACTTTATTACTCAGCTGAGGGTTCTCATGTGACGATTCCAGAGCGGCTCAGCCATTGGGAGCATTTGTATCCTGGCACCGAACAATACTTGCTTGATTCACCCGATCCGAAACGGATTCAAGAGGGCGTCTTTCTAAACAAGATGACTATCGCAAACTTTCTTGAGGCGGTGGGAAGTGTCGGATGGGAAATCCTCCACTTCAGCATTCGAATTGTTCATCCCCACCAGGTCCCCAGCGAATTGAAGAAAATCTACCCCCTCGTTGACCTGGTTGCTCAGGAGTATCGCTTTGTCGGCCGGAAAGTAATCCCGAAGGTGGAGGGTATCGAGTGGTAGCCGCGAAAGAGGCACACGCGGAAGTCGTCGAGGCGCTCCAGAGCGGCCGTTATGCGTTCCTTGACGCCGGCTGTGGCGAAGGAGGATCGATGACCCAACTAACCCAACGCTTCGGGCGCTCACCAGGGCTTGGGATTGACTACTATATGGAGGCTGTCGAGGCGTCGCGCAAAGCCGGTTTTGAATCGATATACTGCAATCTCCTGATGCCTGACCTCGTGCTGCCTGAAGGATGCGTTAAGTTCGCAGCAGCCATGGATTTTCTCGAACACCTGCCGACCGAGCAGGATGCGGTTCAAATTCTCGTCAAGCTCGCGTCTGCCGCTCGCGACTTCCTGATTATTCGGCATCCAAGTTTCGAAGATGTCGAGTATCTTCAGCAGTTTGGACTCAAGCTCAATTGGACCGATTGGAGCTGTCACCCAAACCCGATGAAGCTGGAAGATTTCCACCGCATCTTTGCCGGCTTAGACTGGCACGACTACGAGATTCTGCCGCACATGAACTATGCCGATGCCAGCCACGAGTCAATGTTGCCTCTGGCTGCACCGGTTGATACGTTGCGGTACGACCCGAAGTCGCATGGACCAAAGCCGCAGGTGGAATTTGACCGGCCGGTGTGGGGAAAGTTTGACATCTTCGTGAAGTTGAACCCTGCAATGGATGAAGCGGAGTGGGAGAGTATTGCGCGAGTTGAAGGTTGGGAAGCTCACTGGGATTTCTAAACCAGCATCAGCATATTCCCAGCGTCTGGCGACGGTCACTGTCATCAGCGATCCGAGAGTTCTTAGACTTGGCAACGGGCAAGTCCTTGTGGAGCAAGGTGCCCTTCAGTAAACTCCCGGGCGATGTCAACGCCCAAAATCCTCGCTCACAATGCCTCCAAAGGACGCATGAGCTTCCCCGAGTGGGGATTCCTGCTCACAGTGTTCGCGGTCGCAGCGCTGGTTATCTTTACGCGACGTCCAGACGCATTCACTAACCCGCAGTTCTATTTCGAGGATGGAATTTTTTATGGCAACGCTCACGAATGGGGCGTGCTCAAAGCGTTAACAACGCCCTACCGTGGATATTTCGTGACGGTCCAACGGTTGTGTGAATGGTTTGCCCAGTTATTCCCGCTTAGGTTTGGACCGCTGGTAGTGATTAGCTGCGCGGTCGTCTTCCAGGTGCAGCCGGCTGTTTTAATCTGTTCCTCCCGATTTGCACACGTTCTTCCCGATCGCCGCTTGCGCATTCTGGTCGCGCTGCTTTATCTGGCGGTGCCTAACTCCTGGACCACAATCTCGAGCCTGGCCCACACCCACTATCACCTGGCGGCGCTCGCCTGCTTCGTCTTGTTGGCCCAACCGGCCGGCCGACTGTTTTGCCGAATTTTCGACGTGTTGGTGCTACTGCTCTCGGGACTGAGTGGCCCATTCGCAATCTTCCTGACGCCGATCGCCGCCGCGGCATGGTGGAGAGATCGGTCCCGCTGGCGCCTCGCGCATGTGCTCATTTTGGCGTTGACGGCTGCGACCCAGCTGCTGACCATCGTGCTCGCCGGTACGGGTACCCAGGGCGCCCGACCCGCGCTTGGTGCGTCCATTTCTGGATTTTTCTCGGTCTGGACAAAACAGGTGGTTTACGGCGCCTTCGTCGGGCAGCGTGGTCTCGAATGGATATTCAACGCCGGCAAGACCATCTGGGTGGAGCCCTCCGTGCTCATAACGTTTGGCTCCATCGCTCTTGCCATCCTGGTCCTGGCAGCGATCCGTGGACCATTCGAACTCCGAATGGTTCAGTTCATGGCCGCCTCCATCTTCGTTACCGCCCTTGCTTGGCCGCCCCCGCAGGCAATGACCATCACTTACTGGGAAAGCATCTCCTATCCGGGGGCAGGAAACCGATACTTCCTGCTCTCTATCTTCGTACTCGGCATTTCCTGCGCGTGGCTACTCAGGGAAAGGAAAGCTGCGCTACAGGTGGTTGGTGCGCTGGCGCTGCTTGGGCTGACCATTGGTATCGCGCTCGACTGGAAGCAGCCGGCGCTTCGCGACTACGACTTCGCGCGGTACGTCCGTAAATACGAGGATGCGAAGCCCGGCGAGAAGGTGCAGATTCCATACCCGCCCAACTGGGGATTAACGCTAACGAAAAAAGAATAGGTATGCCACTGGTTGTCGTTATTTGGCAATCCTGGTCCCGGGGTTATTTCCAGTGACCAACGACGGGGTTTTGCCCGGGGCTGCCAAACGTCGTCGTGATCGAAGCCTTGCCGCTGCCATTATTGTTGTTAAGGAAGAAGGTCCCTGACGAGGGGTCATATACGCCCACGGTGTCTTTGCCATCACCGTCCCAGTCTCCCACGAGGGGGATTTTGTTGGGCGGACCGAATGAAAACTCCGACTTGGCCGCACCCGTGACGTTCTGGTTGGTGAGGATGAAAATTCCGGTCGCGGGCACATAGACGGCGAGAGTATCGATGCCGTCGCCGTCCCAATCGCCGGCGAGCGGCCACAGGTTGGGTGAACCGAAAGTGACGGAGATGGGCGCATCGCCCGCAGCATTAATATTACTAAGAAAGAATGTCGCAGCTTCCGGAACATACACTCCCACGGTGTCCTGACCGTCAGCGTCCCAATCTCCGATCACCGGCAATTGTCCCGGAGCGCCGAAAATAAATGTGTCCAGGGCTTTGGGTGGCTGGTCGGGCCCAGCCAGGACAAAGAGGGCGTTTGCGCGGATGTAGAGGCCAATACTGTCCACGCCGTCGCCGTCCCAATCGCCGGAGACAGGAATAGCATTCTGGCCGGCACCGCCGAAAGTGAACGACTTAACCTGATTGCCTTCGTTGGAAGTGAGGTGAAACGACATGGTCGGGTTGTCGAATACACCAAGCTTATCGATTTTTGGTGTC
>DATKIS010000661.1:0-3998 GCA_035543975.1 Pyrinomonadaceae bacterium | reverse complement strand
AACAGTTTGTCAATGAACAAATTATGAATTCGCTCGGCGATTGGAACTTGTTGCCGTTGCTTGGAGCAGTCAAATCTCCGGTTCTGGTCATTTACGGAGCGGCAGATCCGGCTTTTGTCGAAACGCCGGAAGCGTGGGCGCGGGCACTGCCAAACGCCCGGCTACTTATCATCAACGGCGCGGGACATATTCCGCATGTCGAACAGCCGGAGATATTCTTTAATGCCGTCGAAGCTTTCCTGAAGGGCAATTTTCCGCCTGACGCAAAGAGGATTCAAACATCTACGGAAAAGAGTTCAGAGATAATAACGGGCAAACATAACTGATATATGAAAGGGCGCCCCTGGAGCTGTAGCTTGGAGTTGTTACGACTCTAAGTTTTCCACTGATAAGGAGAGCCCGATGCGAAAGTGCTACGTTGGAATGGACGTCCACAAGTTAAGCATCGTTATTGCGGTCCTCGATGCGTACGGCAAACTGGTAAGTCGCGCGGTGATCGAGACGACGACGGAGGCGGTGAGAGATTTCTTCCGGAATCTGCGGGGAGAGATTCATCTCACTTTCGAGGAAGGTAACCACGCGGCCTGCCTGTACGACATCGTCGAACCACTTGGTCAGGCGAGTGGTGGCCTGTAACCCAAAGCACAACCGGATAGAGGGGAGCCGCAACGATCGAGTGGACGCGGTGAAGTTGGCGGAACTGCTGCGGCTCAATGCGCTCAAGCCGGTCTACCATGGTGAGCACGGGACGCGTACCCTGAAACATCTGATGCGGAGAGTTATGAATGTCTGGTCAAAGACATCACCCGGGTGAAGAACCGGCTCAAGGCACTCTACAACAGCCAGGCGATCAAGCAGCGCGGACGCGAGTTGTATCATGCCAGCAAGCGAGAGAGCTGGCTGGCGAAGCTACCCAACTCGGCACAGCGGACCCGCGCCGAACTGTACTTCCAGCAGTTGGATGAGCTAAAGGTGATCAAACGAGCGGCGCAGAAAGCCATGGTGGCGGAGAGCAAGCGGCATCCGGCGTATAAGGTGTTGAGCACGGTAGCGGAACTGGGGCCGGTACGGATTGCGCAGATCATCCCGACTGTGGAAACGCCCTGGCGCTTCCGGAGCAAGCGACCGTTCTGGAACTACGCGGGCTTGGCGGTGGTGACCAGAAGCACAGCGGATCATGAGTTTGAGGACGGCCGAGTACGGAAGCGACAGAAGCAGGTCATTCAAACCAGAGGATTGAACCCGGACTACAACCGGCGGCTGAAGTCGATCTTCAAGAGTGCGGCGACACATGCGAGTAATTGCGGAGCCTACCGAGAATATTACGAAGGGCTTGTGAAGACGGGAATGCGAGCAGAGATGGCCAGACTGGCGGTAGCCCGCAAACTGTCGGCGACAGTGCTGGCGGTATGGAAGAGCGGGGAGAGCTTCGACGCGGGGAGGATACTGAGGAAGGCAGTTTAAAGCGAGCTCAGAAACCAGGCCGGCAAAGAAAAACCACATCCCAGCAGGAAGAGATGGAAAAAACAGGTTCGGGGAAAGTATCAAAAGGCTTTGGGTCACATGAGTAGCGAGTCGAAACCAGGCCGCACCTAAGGAGCACGCATAACTGTATGCCCCCCGGCACGACCTGAGATAGCAGTAGGCGAAGACTGGAGTCCCGGTCGAAGTCTCAGATAAAACAATGGTCGGCAACTTCACGGGTATGGTTGTGGGCTGGCGTCAAAGCAAGGACGGTCAGCAAGTAGGATTGTTTTTTCTCTTGACACCCTTTCATAAAACAAAGCCTTGCAGCTGACGGCGCGATAGCACCTTTCTCAAGTAACTTTTCCTTCAGGCTGAATGCTGATCGCGCGCCGCAGCTGAGATACTGTGTTGGGAGTCAGGCAGTTTTTGCTATTTCCGGATCAAACGGTCGACCTGACTTGAGCACTCCGTAGGCGATGTGAATCAGCTTGCGCATCACCGCGCCGATAACACTCATCTTGCACTTGCCTCTTTGTCTCAACCCTGCGGCCCAGGCTTGAAAGAAAGCGCTGCAACGTAGCGCGGTGATGGCCGGGAAGTAGAGCGCCTTGCGCAGACGCGCGGTGCCGATCTTTGAAAGCCGCACCCGCCCTCTCACTGAACTGCCCGACTGACGCTCGCGCGGCACCAGACCAGCGAAGGCCGCCACCTGGCGCGCGCTGCGATACTGTTTGGTGTCCGGCACTTCTGCCAGCAACACCGCCGCGGTGGTGTCGGCAATACCGGGAATGGAGTTGAGTAGTTCGCGCTGCTGCTTCAGCCCGGGATGCTTATTGATGTGCCGGCGGATTCCTATTCGTTGGTGGCGGCGCCGGACCAGCCTTGCGGCATACAAGCTCAGCTTTCGCAGAAGCGGCTTCAGATACTGTTCGGTCTCTATGGCGTCGCGCAAAATGTGGCACCGGGAGCTCAATCTCAGCTTCAGACTTGGAGTCTTAAGGCCAGCACAGCTTCTCCGGTGCCTCGTAGCTGATGCAAATACTTCCTGCTTCATCACACTTTGGTCAACATACAAAGGCTAGCGTTGGGCGCGACCGCGTTGCTTTTGAAAACAGGCTTAGCTTGTTCGTGTTCAATTTGATGTTTTCAAATCTGTAAACAGGTGTCGAATCATGAAACGAACCCTTTTCATTGTTACCCTTTTGTTGTTTCACTCGAATGCTTTCTCGCAATCCCTGGTAATAAAGGCCCAGTCGAAGGAAACGAATCAAAGGCGTTTGGAAGTGCGTGTCAAGCCTTTTATTGATCTCTACTTTTTCGTTTACAAGCTCTCTTCTGGCTCTGAAAAGGTGCCCGATATTGTTGGCTTCCCGCAAGCAGTCGAAGCTGCTCGGCAGACGCCGCTCACTTCCACGCTCGTTGATCTAATTCTCTTTCGATGTGAAAACGCTGCTGATGCTGTGGAAGCCTTCTCACAATTTCCAGAGACTCACAAGACACGCAAGGGAGAGATAATACCGCTACGTGAAAGGGCTATTCATCTCGCTAAGAGTTTAGCAGCCATTGAAAAGTCGTTTCTCGAGCAAGTTTGGCCTCAACACAAAGTCGTTATCGAGCAGGCCGCGGCGAGGATTGTCCAAACCTTAGGCCCGAAAGAGCAGGAAGTCTTCGCTTATATGACCAAGCACCTTGGAATGGAAAATGCGAATTACCTGGTTCCAGTTTACCTTGTAGCCGAAACTCCGTGGCCTGGAGGATTCACGATGTGGGGTAAAAGTAGTAGTAGTACTAGAGGTATCTGCCTGCTCAGTGTCGAAGCCAACAAAGGCTCTCAGCTTCTTGAATCGCTCTTACACGAGGCAATTCACGCGCTCGACCTAGAGACAAAGGGAACGGGCAACATACTAATGGAGCTTCAGAAGCGGCTGCTGAAGGCAGGCTATACCAAGAGTGACCGCGATTTCGAACAGGCTGCTCACTTCCTGGTGTTTATCCAAACCGCAGAGACGGTCAGGCGTATGCTTGATCCATCACACCGGCATTATGGCGAAGTTAAAGGAGTTTACGCGAGAGTTCCACTCGTAGCTAAGGTAGAGCTGCCGACCTGGATAGCGTACCTCGATGGTAAGATCTCACTCGAAGAGGCGCTGAATCGAATTGTTGAAGGATTTATCAAGGCGCGTAACGAAAGTTCACCTTCAAAGATCCAGTCACAATAGATTTACGATCAAGCAATGCGGTAAACGCATGAAGCCACGCACGTGTTTATAGTGGTGGGGCACCCAACAAGTCGCTGAACCGGACGCGCAATTACGGTGGCTCTGATCACTAAGCACTCAGCGCGCCGGTTAGCTCAGGCGTTGGGCGGCTACCTGGCGACGACATAGTGTTTGGAACGGGATCACAGTTGAGACGTGCTACAAGAAGCAGCATTAACTCTGAACAGGGACATCGCATAAATGAGCATTAAGTCTAAGATCGCTATGCTTGCAATTGTGCTGGGGATCGTTTTGTTGCTCTCAGCCAACTCC
>DATKIS010000660.1:0-2304 GCA_035543975.1 Pyrinomonadaceae bacterium | reverse complement strand
AGGAGTGATCGCCAAATAATGATCCAGTTCAGAGTCTACGAGGGTGGGATCGCCATCATACAATGCATACTCCGCTATTCGTTGGGCCCGATACATAGTGGACTGTCGACCGCGGACGACATCGTTACACAGAGTATTTCTCAGCTTTTCCATCTCCGCCGTTGAGGGCCCGGAAGTTCTTAATGCCTTGATCTCATCAACAATCTGTTCGCGGATCGAAGCCACTTCCTGGCCAGGCTTCGGCAGCGCAAATATGTAGCAGGCTGATGGACCCCGTCTCTCATCAATGCCGCCCTGGATCGATACTACGGACTCGTCTCCCTTTACCAGTTTTTGATAGAGCCTGGAGCTGTCTCCTTCGAAAAGCAAGTCGGCCGCCAGGGTAAGAGCGTAGAAATCCGTGGTCCTTCGTGGCGGGATCTTCCAACCAAGGACAAAGGCCGGCGCGGGGGCGAGCTTGTCGTTGTAGACCTCCTGAGATTGAGCTACATCTTCCGGTTCACTTATGTCGACCGGAGGTGGAGTCGGCTGGCTGGGAATGCCTTCAAAGTACTTCTTCACCAGGTCGGCAGCTTCCGGAGTATCGAAATCGCCGACTATCGTGAGCACGGCATTGTTTGGCGCGTAATAAATGCGAAAAAACTCTTTAATGTCTTCGATGGTAGCGGCATCAAGATCCTCCATCGAGCCTATGGTGGAATGGGCGTTGGCCGGATTCTTGAAAATTAACTCGTTGATGCGCAGAAACGCGTTGACGTAGGGTTGATTGTCATATCGCAAGCGTTTCTCTTCCTGGACGGCATTGCGCTGATTATCGAGGTTCTCCTGCGTAACCTTCAGTGAACGCATCCGATCACTCTCGAGCCAAAGCGCAAGCGGCAGATGACTCGCGGGAAGCGTTTCATAATAGTTGGTGCGCTCGGTCGACGTCGTGCCGTTCATGGTTCCCCCGGCGTTGAAAATGTATTGGAAGTGAGCAGCCTTCGGTACATTTTCCGACCCCTGAAACATCATGTGCTCGAACAAATGCGCAAAGCCGGTTCGTCCCTCTTTTTCGTTGCGCGAGCCGACATCGTAATAAAGCGCAACTGAGACAACGGGCACGACGTGGTCTTCGCAAAGAACCACGCGAAGACCATTAGCAAGACTAAATTGTGAAAGGGTGGTTGGTGTAAGCTGGAATCTTTCGGCCACTTTTATCTCGATTCGTCCAAACTTGTTTGAGCGTGCTTCTCCGCTTAAGGAGATAGCACGCTCAGATTATGTAGTACCCAGGAACCGTGACTCGGCTCAGGCTGATTTCTCATTTACCATCCCGCGCAGCTCGGCGCGGAGCCGTTCGATTTCAGCGAGCTTCTGCTGCACTCGGTCGAACAGCGCGGATTGCGTTTTTATCCCTTCGTCAATCAGGAAACCGGCCGCCTCCGCACGGTTACGGAAGATCCCAGCCTGCACTAACTGGTCGATCTTTTCCTGAGATTCCGGAGAGACCTTAACGGCCACCACGTATTCGTCTTTAGCTGACATTGCGCGTTCGATAGTGCGACTAATGTCGCGGCCGATAGCGCTTAGGGACTCGGGAATGCGCGAGGCAATATCTCGCACCGAGGATGCCGTTCGCGTTCCGGCGTCGGCATCACCCTCGGTCTCACCCTCTCGCAACATTAAGTCGTCAACCGTCTCGGACGGCTGGTGCTCTTCCTTCTGATAAGTGCTGCTCATATTCTTTGAAACTCCTTAGATGGGCATTAAACAAACTCGCCTCTAAGTACGTCTTTGATCCGTCTAAAGTTCATTCTACGGATGGCTTGGAAGGGCAGTCAAGCGACCCTCTGACAACCAACGCGCGACGAAGGTCAATTGTGACCGGGCTAATTCAAAGTTGAAGAGTGTAAATGGTTTTGTGGCGAGTCAACCTTGAGAATCAGAAACCTTGCCCGGCTGTGAACCATTAGTTAGTATTGCAGGCCATCGCCCACCTGACCGACGTCCGGTTGAGTCCCGGTTGGCGACGCTCTAATCCAGGTTATCAAGAGGCTCGCAGTGAAAAAGACATTATCCCTAATAACAACTTTCTTAGTTCTGCTGAACGGCCAACTAGCTGGTTTTGCGCAACAGAAAGCGCCCTCCCAGTCAAAGGTCGGAACCACCTCAACGGCCAAGCGGACCACTACCCCGACCGTACTCAATAAGCGCGCTTCCCGTACTGGTAGCCCCACGATTCCGATCATTGAGGGCGATTTCAGCGAGGCTGTCAAAGTTATTCAAGAGAATTATGTCGAGGGCAAAAAGCTTGATTACAAC
>DATKIS010000659.1:0-7488 GCA_035543975.1 Pyrinomonadaceae bacterium | reverse complement strand
CTTACTGCCAAGCGGGAATTAGCGCTGAAGACTTCGCCCGACTTTAAAATGGAGAAAATGGAGCGCGACGGATTGATGCCGCTTTGGTCGGTGGCTGCTTGAAACAAAATTTGGTTCGCTGAGAGCCCGGCCACCGTGGTCGCGTCAAGCCGCGACCGGCTAAAGCGCCGTCAAGCCGGCGCACTCCAAGGAGACGCAAACGCGAACAGCGAACAGGGTGACGGGAAATACCAAACGCCGCCATCTGCTCGCTGCCTACTGCCTACTGCCTACTGCCTACTGCCTACTGCCTACTGCTTACTGCTTACTGCTTACTGCTTACTGCTTACTGCTTACTGCTTACTGCTCACAGCTCACTGCTTACGGCCGGCCAAGAATACCGCCGAGAACATTGCCCCAACCACCGTTGCCGTTGCGCTGGCTGCCGTTACGCTGGTTGCCATTCCGCGAGTATTGCTGAAAGCCCCGGTCGTAACCCTGCACAAAGCCCTGACGAAATGCCTGCGATGAGGCGCCTTTGTAGAAGCGCGACCTCTCGGGGTTGTATTGCTGACCTCGCTGACCGTCGCTGGCGCCGGTGTTCAAGCCCTGCTGGTAGCCGCGATTGAGTTCATTCTGATCGTACCCACCATTGCCATATCCGCCATTGCCGCGGCCGCTGTTGCCATACTGATCGTTGTTTCCGAAACGGCCGTTGTTACGGTTCTGTTGGCGATTGCGTCGCCAGTTACCCTGGTTGTTAACCTGGCGTTCGTCACGATGTCGACGCCGTTGCGCCTGCTGCTGCCTTCGATCGTTATGATCAATGTCGCCATCGCCATCGACATCGCGCTGGGCACGCTGGTTGTTGCCATCGTTCCTACGATTCTGGGCCTGCGCGTTGTCGCCTGATGCGATTGATACTCCAAAAACAAATGCGAGTGACAGAAGAGCCCCGCTTATCCCTTTTCCAAAATTTTTCATGGCTGTATTGGTCTCCTTGGTGGAACCTATGGCAACTATGTGGCCCCCCATGAAATTGGCTTGTTTGCTGGTATTAACTGCTGCGGAGTGGGATGTCGCGCTCATATGGTGCAGAGACACGCGCAGGTGAGGCGCAAGCACCAGTGAGCAATGAGCAGGGGAGTGGGGCTAATTAGCTTGGTTTCTCCAACAAAAGCGCAAGCCACGAAATTACACGAAGCGGCATCGAAGCGACATGAAACCAACCCAACCGGGGAGAGGCTATTTCGCTAAGGTCCTTACCTATCCAGATCCTCACGTTGTCACTCCGTCTCAGCGTCAAACCGAGATACTGATCTTCCGTTTCTGCACCGGCAGAAGGACATCTCGGTCAACTCAAAAGAACGTCTGCTAACGGGGAAGACCGAACTCTACGAGCCTTCTAAACTCTTCATGCTCGATTCGCTTTTTGAATCGATGGCCTTGGATGTACTCGGCGAACCTGCCGGTCGGGCCGGAGACGACGACGAGCATGAACGATAAGAAAGGCAACCATGAAAGTCCAAACTTACAGAGACAGTTTTGAAGTAGCCGGCAAACGAGAAACATTTGCAGTCGCCCGCAGGGGTGATGATCGTTTGACCTCCACGCCCGAGAACAACATCGTGATTCGCTCGACGCGGCGGGTCGAAGAGGTGGCCCATGCACTCTTGATGGTCGCCATCGTGGGCGCCCATCCCCTCTGGGTGATGTGGTTCCTAGTGGATGTGTTCTCCTGGTAGCGTGGGCCAGGACAAGCCAGGGCATCTGGACCATGCGCCCTGTGTGGCCCAATGACACCCTGGTCCAACTCGCCGGTGGTTGCTGGTGATAAAGGTTCCACCATCAGTGATCACCGGCTTTAGCTTTTTCTAGTCAAGATGGACCACCAGACATCGAACGTCCACCATGCCTTGAAGGGAAGCGTGTCCTTGAAGGGAAGCGTGTCTTTGAAGTGAAGCGCGTTGCTCCTCATGGTATGGACCAGCAAGCTGGAGCTGCTCGGGGTAAATTTTTCAGGGGCGCCTATGAGAGTGGCGACGGACGTTAGGCAGGCAAGATGCCTGCGCTCCCGGAAACTCAGCTCCTCACCAAACCACCAAACCCTAAAAGCCCGTCAGGCAACTTTCACCGACCACGATTTCCCCTCTTTTAGCATCCAATCTTTCGGAGTGCCTAAAAGGAGCAGGGTCGTCCGGCCGTTTTTGCAGGTCGGGAGTCGAAACCTCCCGTTTTCAATGAAACTATCGCTCATAAAGGTATTTTTCTTCGCCCGGCAATGCCTTAGCCTCCTATTTTGATAGGTCTTTGATAATCGAACACGCAGACCCCGCCCCATTCCACGGATTTTCATACCCTTACATACCGGCCGTTTATCTCGGATATCTCTTGAACTCTTAGCTTTATCTTTTTGAAGTCAGCCAGGGGGCAGTCATGGAGAATTTTCGATTTCCATCAATAAATCATGTCGCTCGCACGATGCGCGAGTTATGTCGTCGCTTGGTTGGTTCTGACCGGGCGGCCATCAGCAGGCTTGCCAGTCAAACATTAACTATCGCCCACGTGAATCATGGAGAGAACAACAGGCGGGCGCTTAATCGCGCGTCGCAGCATCGCCGGAACAGCTCCATGCACGTTCGCAGTCTTAGTCCGACCAAAGGGACATCGCTGATAGAGACCCTCAACCGGCTGCTTGAACTTGAGGAAGAAAAAACGGCAAGCAGCGCTGAAGGCAATCAAATGACTCTTTCACCGCAGACATATATCGACCGCTACACCGTCGGGCTGCTGGGTGAGAGTCTTCGCAACACGCTTAGTGCAGTGGTCGGGATGGCGATGACTCAGCATGACTATCTTCAGCGGGACGCCAGAGTCATGTTTGAGCTATTGATCCAGGACAGATCTTCGGTCAAGCCCGATCCCAAGTTTTACGAGAAGCGCTCCGAAATCAAAGAAGCCCTGAAAAACCGATTCCTTAAGACCGACTGGTTCCAGTTGGACCTCGCCAAAAAAGAAAAAGAGATTCTGACCGAAGCGGTTTCGGAGAGTGAGGCCGAAGAAATTCACACTCTCCTGGGACTCTGTGCCCGTCTCCTGGGAGAACCGATTTTCTCCGCGCCCTTCGATCCGGATCAACCCATCCCCGAACTTGCTTCCAACGCTCGTAACTTCGAGGAAGAAAATGAGCTAGAACACCGCCGCATCCGGGCGGTGGTCCATCCATACAGTTTTGCAAATTTAATCAACAGTCTGGGGTACACCACTATGAAAAAAAAGGCGAAAGGACCGGTTCTCAACACGGTCAGGATTTCTGCGAACGGCAACAATGGCAACCACGGGACGCCTCTGAGCGAGGACTCGGAGGCCGACATACAAGATGATGTAACTGTCATAGTCGACAATTATGTTGGCTCTGCCAAATTCCGGCGCCGACTCAAGCAGCCTCAGCTTGAGGTCGTGGTTGATGGCATCGCCAAGGCGGCGCCATTTGCTGCGGCCTTCGCCGCCAGTCGTCGCTTCCAGCTGTCAAGCCTCGCGAAATATGTCCAAATCTATGCCACTCAGGACGGCCGGCGTGACATCGTGTCGTCTCTCTCTCTGCCCCAGACCGAGATTTCCAGTGGCAAGACCTGGTTTTCTGAACTCGAACTCGAAGGTAAGCAGGTTGTCAGGCTCACGGTGGAACCGCAGATGGATGATTCCGGCAAACTCGCCGGTTCAAGTTTGCAGGTTGGGTATCGGCCAAAGCGAACCATCGCCGAAGTCATAGCCGGTGCCTGGCCAGAATCCTGGGGCAGCAGTCGAAATCCCTGGCCATCCTGGGTAAGGAATCCGATCTTCGCTGCCATCATCGGCTCTCTGGCGCTCCTGCCATTCTTTACGATTAAGATCTTTTCACTGGCAGCGTTTTCTATGCTGGTCGTGTCCCTGACAGCACTCCTGCTCGTAGCTGGAAGGATCAACCCTGAATGGAGACCAATTCGGGTGCAACAGGTCGTGATAGATGGCTATGTGGCTTTGATGCTGATGGCGATGCTGCTGGCTGGGATTCTTCCGGTCGGTCGCGGGCCCGAACCAGCGATTGGTGCCGTTTCCACGGCGGCGTCCAAAACCATGGGTTCCCTGGGCGTGCCGCCTGATGGGTGGTCGTACGGAGAAGTTGTGACTGCCGATCCATTCAGCTCAACCAATCAGATTTGGGCCCTATATAGTCTCGAGAATCGGTGGAAGGAGTTTGACATAAATGTCTGGGACACCGACTACGATCCTTACACGGATTACCTTCTCGTTCGGCCATGGCAAGGTGGACTTCAAACAGCCGATCGGCAGGCCAGGCTGCTGGGTGCCGCCTGGCCCGGGATCTTCAACTCGACGTTGCCCGACTCAGTCGATTATCAGCGACGACCGGAAGCGATGCGGATTGGAGGGCTGGGCGACGAATATGCGGCGATGGCTAAGAACGATTTGCGGAGTGACAAAGCGCACAAGGTCAAGGCTGCTGTTGGCGAGAAAGCCACTCTACCTGACACCTTCTACGTTGAAGTACTGGTTAATAGTGCTGAGATCATCACCCTGATTAACCATGGCCCATCCGTCGCTCCCGAACTTGCGACTTCGGTCCCGACCAACCAGCCGGCAAAAAGCGACGTCCTGGGTTCGGCGGGCAATGCAGCGGTGGCTGACGCGGGCAAAGCACCAGTCCGCAAAGGCCAGCCGACCGCGGTCGAGGTAGCCAAGGCAAGCGACGCTGCGGCTACCTCGACCGAAGTAAGCTCTGCCCGGAAAACCGCTGCCTGGGTCGTATTTGAATCGCCGACTCAATTGGGAAGTCTCAACAAGGGAGATGTCGTGAACGCCAATTTCAAGCCGATGCAGGTCTCAAAAAGCGATCCGCGTGGGGGCCTGCTGGCGTGTACGGCGACCGGAGTCGTTCGGGAAAAAAGAACGAGCGGCACCGATGTTGAGGTCCGTGTGGGTCTAACGGTTACCTGGGTGCACAATGGTGACACCGTAAACGGCAACCTGGATCTACTGCTGACTGATTGCGCGCTGGATAAGGAGAATTCTCATCGAGGATTTCTGGCAGTACCGCAAAATCTGGTAGCTGAAGTGGCCCGGATTGAACGTCGCCCGCGAAAGCAGTAACTCGCTTCCCGAGCAAAAGGCGTCACAGGTGCGAATCAAGAGCAGTCGTCCTGCGATTGGTTCGCACCTGTGTAGTTTTGTGGATCACCCAGATCCACGAATTACACGAAACGGCATGAAAACGGCGGGAGTCTATTTCGCGAAGGTGGTTACCACTCCAGCGGGTGATAGTTTCCGGATGCAGTGGTTGTTCATGTCTGCAATGAACAGATTTCCTTTGCTGTCGTAGGCGATGCCTTTGGGGAAGTTGAATAGTGCGGTTAACGCTTTACCATCCTGGTAACCTTCCTGGGCGCGGCCGCCAATATTTTGGGAGCAGGAGTCGATAATGTTATTACCTGCCAGGGTTGATACTTTCCCGTTGGCAATCTTAATAACCCGGTGGAGCCGGCCATCCGTGAATAGTATTTCGTCCTTGTTGTTCGTGATGATGGTTTCAGGATCTACAAACTCCGCCTTGCCGCTCTCACCCGGCGTATAAACCGGGCACCATTCCCTTTTGTAAGGTTGGCCTGCAACGGACGTGATTGTCCCGGTGCGGATATCTATCTTGCCGATGAAACGGGCGAAAGCCGATGCGGAGTAAATAATGTTGCCCTGGTCGTCGGTGGAAAGGCCGCTGATGCCCTGCGGCAGAATATATTTTCCCTCGGGTGTCTTGAGCGTCGAGACCACGCCGTCGGCGCTAATCTTCCTGATGACGCTGTAATGAGAGGGATACTTTATGAATTTCCTGGCTGGGTCGTTTTTGAAATAGCTGCCGGTAACAAAGTTCTCCCCGATCGCGGCTTTTATCTTGTCGTAGCTATCGACCACATAGATGTTGTCGTGCGTATCGATGGTCATCCGATCGATGAGATTGAAACCAGCGGTGCTCAGAGGACCGTCTTCCAGCTTATAGCTGTATTGCTGGCCGGCCCATATTTTCGCTGTCGCTTTGTTATTCGCGGGAACCATGAATTTGTAGATGAGGTTGCCGTCATTCGCGTAGAGATTATCTTTTGAGTCGATAATCAGATTGTGCCAGGGTTTGTCCAATGGTCCGATGGTGCCAGGTACCTTGGTAAGGTAAGTGACCGTTCCGTCGGGAGTGATTTTGATGATGCCATACTTAAGAGTTACGAAAACGTTGTCTTTGCTGTCTACCACGATGTGTTGCGGAGTGGAAACCGGCGTTGTTTGGGCGGATAAGTGAAGAGCAGGAAAGGATGCCGGCGCTCCCAACAGGATGACCGTAAACAGGATAAAGTGTTTCATTTTTATCTATCTTATAACCGCCAAACTTATAACCGCGCAAAGTGACGCCATCGCAAACCAGAAGAACAATAACGATCCACGAACATACATGAAGCGACGCTAAAAGTGGATTCAGTTGGAGTCGTCTGTTAACGGTAGCGTAAAGCGGATGGTGGTTCCCGCCCCAGGCCGGCTTTCCACCCAGACTTTACCGCCGTGTAATTCGACTAGTTGTTTGACGATGGCCAGGCCGAGGCCGGAACCGCCCGTGGCGCGGCTGCGCGATTCGTCGGTGCGGAAGAAGCGATCGAAAATTTGAGGCAGGTGTTGGGGGGCGATGCCGCTGCCGCTGTCCCGGATGGTCACCTCGATCGATGACTGGTCAAGTCTCACAGAGAGCGTGACGCTGCCGCCGGCGGGCGTATGCATAATCGCGTTCTGAAGCAAGTTTGTCAGAATCTGTTTGAGCCGGCCGGGGTCAGCGGCGGCGAACGGTAGATCATTCGGGAGGTTGACTGCGACCACGACTGACCGCTGGCTGGCGAGCGGCGAGAGAGAACGGGCGACCTGCTCAGCCTGCTCCTTTACCGAGACTGCCTGCAGGTTGAGGCTAAATTGAGCGGCGTCAGCCAGCGCCAACTCCTGCAAATCTTCAACCAGCCGGTTGAGTTGCATCACTTCGTGATGCAGCGAACTAATCGACTCCTCGTTCGTCTCTGCTAAACCGTCCTGCATGGCTTCGAGTTGGCAACGGATGCTGGTTAGCGGCGTGCGCAGCTCATGGGCAACATCGCTGACCAGATTGCGACGCAACTCCTCGGTGCGATCCATGACGTCGGCCATCGAGTTAAAGGCGCGGCCGAGTTCGGCTAACTCGTCGCGGCCGCGAGCCGGAACTCGAGTGCTGAGATCGCCCTCCTGCAGGCGCCTCGCGGCCAGGGTTAATGCGTGAACTGGTCGCAGGATGCGCCGAGCCAGAAAGAATCCCGCGACGAGAGCGAGCACAACAGACGCCCCACCCGCTAGCACGAGCGATCGGTTGACTGTGCCGAGGAAACGCTGTTGGTTCTGGTTCATCTCGTCACCTCGAGCGGGCACGAGGTAGAGAGTGCCGATCAGCTCACC
>DATKIS010000658.1:0-3820 GCA_035543975.1 Pyrinomonadaceae bacterium | reverse complement strand
GATACCATCCTCGATAAGCGAGTCAATCCAAGCCAGCCGGTGGGTTACGCCCTTTTCCTGGTTAACGGCCGCCTCGGCTTCCAACTAGCCGATGGCAGCGTGGCCAATCCCGTGTGCGGATCGAATCCTGCGCTTTTCGCTTGCACCAACTATGGGGCGCCCGCTACGTCCACAAACGTGGCGTCGGGTGATTGGCATCTGGTTGCCGTCACGGTGACGAAGTGCCCGACCCCGGTAGGAAAAATGTATGTGGATGGAAACCTGGTCCAAACCTTTACGCCGCGAACCGGCTCGATCGACAACAATGGCGCCCTGCAAATCGGGCGGCGCGATCCGGCGTTTTCCGAAACCCATTTCGACGGCTGTATTGATGAGCTGGAGTTCTTCAATCGTGCCCTAACGCAATCAGACATCGAAGCCATCTTTAGGGCTCGATCGTCAGGCAAATGCAAGTGTCCACCGATCACTTTAAATCCAGCGGCTGGGGCCTTGCCGGCAGGGGTGGTCAACATTCCCTACAGCCAAACCTTCACGGCAACGGGTGGCTGCTCATCGTCTTTCACCTACAGCGTGACGGGCGGCACCTTGTCACCCGGCCTCACGCTCTCCGCCAATGGCGTTTTGTCGGGCACGCCGAAGCAGCCGGGCGTCTACACGTTCACCATAACGGCTACGGATAAGTGTGGTTGCACTAAGAGCCAGACCTACACGTTGACGGTTGATTGCCCGATGGTGCCATTGCCCTTATTCAACACGGGCGTAGCAGATGATGGCAGCTTGCTCGCGAGTGGCGCGACAGACGCTCATTACGTCTTGCTCAACACTAGTCCGGTTTTCCCCGATGCAATCGTGCCTCAAATTCCGAGTGCGTATCTGGTCAACGGTCCGAGTTCTCAATGGATTGGGCCGGATGTGAATCCGCTGGGCAACAGTCCGGTTGGTTTCTACACCTATCGTGTGACCTTCACTATGCCTGCCGGCGCCGACCTCAGCACCGCCGTCATCGCCGGCCAATGGGCGAGCGACAACGAAGCCCAAATTCTTCTCAACGGTTCGCCAACCGGCGTCACTATCGGCCCAACTTCGTTTGCCGCCTTCACGCCCTTCGTCATCACCACCGGTTTCATGCCCGGGGTTAACACTCTCGATTTCGAAGTCCGTAATCGCGGAGTCGGAGGTGGCACCACGCCGACCGCGACCGGCTTGCGAGTCGAGATGAGTGGCTCTGTCAGATGCTGTCCAATAACAAAAGCCGACAAGTGTGTCATCACCACTTCCGAACTGCACACTATGCCGGCCAATTCGAATAACGGCACACCTCAGCTAACCATTGGTGAGATTATCCGGTATCGATTGACGGCGACGCTCGCTCAGGGAGCATCTCCCTCCTTTAGGTTCACGGATCATCTACCGCCGGGTCTCACTTACCTGGGGAATCCAAAGGTGGCGTTCGTTTCGACTGGCGGCGCCGGCACAATAACTTCAACGGCGTTCTCGGGTCTCGCATTGAATCAGAATGCGTCGAGTGTGGGCGCTTGCTCCGGGCCAACCCCCACCTTTATTCTTCCCACCAGCCAGGTGACCGGCGGGCCGTTTAGCTCTGGAACTGATCCAACGTTCAACTTGGGCAATCTCACCAACACCCACAATGATCCCAACCTTGAATACGTCATCGTGGAATTCAATGCACTGGTCAACAACCTTCCGGTAAACGCGCTCGGCCTGCCGAACCAAAATGGCGCGACGCTGAGTAACTTCTATGACGTATTCAGCGGCAGCCCAACTTCGGTACCGCTCGCTACCTCAACGCCGACCAACGTGATCATCGTTGAGCCGCATCTTGACGTGCAGAAGACAGTTACTAAAACTCCAGGGACCAGCCAAGCCGTCTTCAAGGTGACCATGACAAATACGGGCACTGCCACAGCGTTCGACGTGCAGATGAATGACTTGGTTCCGGCCGGATTAGTCGTACTTTCTACTCCGGCTCCCAGCGTGAGCGTGTCCCCCGCGAGTTGCTCGCAGCCGGCCGTCACGGCCACTGGAAACGCCTTGACCTTGACCGCACCGACGATGCCTGTGGGTTGTACTGTGACGTTAACCTTCACGGTGGATGTCTCATCGAGTTGTCCGGAGACCAACATCGCTCAAGTGACTTACACAAGTCTTCCGGGCGGTAGCAACAGCAGTCCGGTCGGCACCCAACCCAACAACACCGGCTCAGTCACGCCCGGACCAACCGGCGCCGATAATGGCGACCGCGTATACACCGCCTCAGCTCAGGCATCCATTAGCGGCACAGGCGGCGCCGCAACGCCCTGCCAGCCTTCGTGCGGGTGTCCGCTGAAGATTAGCCGGTTCCGAGAAAACGGACCCAACGGTACTGGTGATGAATTCGTCGAAATCTTCAACCCGAGCGACTCGGATGTTTTGGTCTCCACTTGTTCGGAGGATCCGAATGGCGCCTCCAATGGCATCGGCGTCTTCGCCTCCGCCGGCAATGGTTTCAATCCGCATTTTGGCCAGGCGGCAAATATTGCCTCGCTGGTTTGCCAGATTCCTGGCAATACCGTTATTAAGGGCCGCGGTTACTATCTCTGCGGTGGCAAGGACTACAGCCTTGGCGGATTGGGTAACAATGGCGCCACCTCACATTCAATACCTGATCAGACTATTGGCGCCGGGAACGCGTCGAGCGGAACAATTGATATTCCTAACGATGCCGGACTCGCCTTGCTGAACATCGGTAGCAACATTGTGACCCAGTGTGTGATCGGATCGCTGGGCTGTCCCTGTGGCTTCAACTTCTCAGACCCCGGAGTGGGTGGGACTGGAAACGCTGCGATCCTTGACAAGGTCGGCTTCGCGCCTTATGGCCCGGGCTCCCCAATGAATGTTGGCCCCGGTTATCCTTCTAACATCTATCCATCACTCGCCAGCCAGTATTGCGAGGGCACCTGCCTCCAGCCAGTAGGCGACGCCAGCGTCATTACGAAGGGACCGGGCGTGCCTTGTCCGACAACGATAACTCCCGCTACAGGGGTTTCCTTCCCGGTTCTTTCGGGTGGAACGATAAGTGGCGTGCGCTACTGCTACGGAGAATCGGGTCAATACGAGATCCTGCGCCGGCAGACCACGTGGAGTTCTATCGTGGGTACGCTGCATCAAGACACAAATAACAACCCCCAGGATTTCATATTGCTGTCGCCCGACCCCGCAACAGGGAATGTCGGAGTGACCATCACTGGAGTTTCGGGTGTAACTTCGGTGCTGGGCGCAGCCGGGGCGTACAACACCACTGCTCCGCCAGACATGCTTAACTTTACCCAGACTTTCTTTTCGGCCCTTACCTTAAACACAACCGTTCCACAACCGAACCCAGTGAATCCAGAAAATGACCCGCTGGGTACGGTTACGTTCCGACTCAGTTACACCAATAATTCCACGAAAACCATCACTGGCCTGCGGTTCAAAGTGGATAATCTGTCAACGCTGTGCGGAGGCCAGCAGCTTATACCTAATTCTCCGCTCTCGATTCCTGCGAGCGGCAATGCGCGGAATCTCCTGGCTTCGCCAAACTGCGGGATCGGTGCCAACAGTGCGATCTTGAAGGCGCTGAACTCCCTGACAGCAACCGCGATTGCGAATGGAGGCCCGCAGACCTTTCACGGGACCGTGCTCGAGGATCTCAGCGTAGGACCACCGTCGCCGGGGGCGCTGTCGCCCTTTGCCGGCGGCGTCGACAGTTCCTTCGTCCTCATTGACGATGCCGCCAGCAATCCGCTTGGCGACGGAGTTACGGGCGGCAAGGGGAAATTCG
>DATKIS010000657.1:0-5767 GCA_035543975.1 Pyrinomonadaceae bacterium | reverse complement strand
CGCGTGCCGTTGGAAAGTGTCGAGGTTAATGCCCGAGATGAGCGCATCTCGCAAAGTTGATGGATAACCGTAGAGATAACCGGGCGGCAAACTGGGATCCTGTAAATGCCAGGCGCCCCATTCATCCACAATCATTTTGATGCGATGTTGCGGATCAGCCTCGCCCATCACCTGCCAGTGCTGAGTAATCAGGGATTCCATTCGATCCGAACGGGCGATCAAGTCGTACCATTCATCCAGATTGTATTCGAGTGCGTTGCCTTTGCCGGTGGTGCCGGTGTAGTAGTGCAGCGCCCAGCCATACATCCGGTCAACCATACGTGGCCCCTTCTCGACCAGCTTGGAGAAGAAGCGACGCGTCCAACCCAGGTCGGCGCCGTTTGGTCCAGACCCGATGAGTTTCAGCTTCACTCCATAGGTCGGCAACCACGCCGTGAACTTACGGAACTCGGTGGCATATTCCTCCGGCGTCATGTCGCCGCCGCATCCCCAGTTTTCGTTTCCTACACCCCAGAGACTAATGTTGTAGGGGGCTTTGTCTCCGGCCGCCGCGCGTTGGTCTGATAGGGTAGTCATTCCGGCTGGCGCGTTGCAGTATTCCATCCAGTCGATGAAGTCTCTCACTTTGAGACTACGAACATTCGCGGCAAAATACGGCTCGGCCCCGGTCAGACGACACAGCTGCATAAACTCGTTCGTGCCAAACCAGTTCGGCTCATACTTCTGCGGCCCGCTATTCAGCTGCTTGTAGGAATCTGTGATCTTGTAGTTTGTGTCTGCCCAAAAATTGACGCGCCGCGGACGCTTGTCGCGAGGACCAATGCCGTCGCGCCAATCATACTGGTCAGCAAAGCAGCCCCCCGGCCAGCGAATACATCCGGGCTTGATCCGCTTTAAGTAATCAACCAGGTCTCGGCGAATGCCGCCAATATTCGGCACCTTCGACTTTTCGCCCACCCAGACACCGTCGTAGATAACGCCGCCCAGGTGTTCCAGGAAGTGGCTGTAAATGTCGGGTGAGATGGTCCCGATGGGTTCGTTGATCAGAATCTCGATTTTGGATTCCGCTCCCTGAAAACCCCGCGGGGCAAGCAAGCCGGTGGCACTGACCGCCAACGCCGTGGTTAAGAATTCTCGTCTGCCAACTACCATCGCTGACCTCCTGCCAAGCATTCTTTGGAGTGCGGCGGCTGACGCCGCTTTCGTATCGCGGCGGCTTGACGCCGCTTTCTGGTCTAGAAAAATCAATTATTGCAAACGACGATGCCATGGACATCGCGCGCTAGCGGCGTCAAGCCGCGGGATACAAAGCGGCGTCAGGCCGCCGCACTCCAAATTCCGCGACCGGCTGTCAGAAATTGAATTTGTCGATGTTATCTTTGTTGAAGATGAAAGGAAGTCCGAGCCTCACTTCATCCTCCACTACCTCAATCGACCCCAATCGTCCTGCGCTTATTTTCGAGTCGCCGCGTTTCATCTCGCCTTTCGTTAGGGCATTGGCGGCATAAACAGTCAGGTACCCAAGGTCGCGGGTATTCCAGAGGACGATGCTGTCAGCCACGCCTTCCTTGATATAAGGCTTACACATGTTGGGAAGCGATAGACCCGTGACCTTTACATCCGTGCGTCCCGATTGCTTCACTGCTTCAGCCGCACCCGGGACCGCCGGCGCCGCAATCGCCATAATCAACTTCACGTTTGGATAGACCTTGAGCAGGGTCTGGGTTTCCGAAAACGCGCGGTCCCGTTCACCTTCACTTGGCTGAATAGCCACCAGCTTCAGGTCCGGATACTTCTGGGCCAAACGCTCCCTGATAAACTTGATCCACTCGTTCTGATTCGCCGCGCTCAAAGAAGCGGTGATGATGGCAAAGTCGCCTTTTCCGCCCAGGATTCTGGCAGCCTCGTCAGTAAGGGTGTAGCCGATTCCCTGTGGCGTAGCCTGATTGATCAGGAAATCGCGAGCGTCCTTTTCAGCGTCAGCGTCCCACGTAATCACCTTGATTCCCTTGTCTCGCGCCTTCCGCAAAACCGTGGAAATGCCGGCTTTGTTTTCCACGCTCACGGCGATGACATCCACGCCGCGGGTTATCCAGGCCTCGACCACTTCATTCTGTTTCGCCGGGTCCAGGTCTGTGGGGCCATCCCACAGCAGTTCGACGCCGAGCTCTTGGGCGGCCTCGTCAGCACCCGCCTTGCAACTGATGAAGTAAGGATCACCTTTGGCTTTCGGCATCATCGCAATCACAGGTTTGGACTTCCCAGCCGGAGTGGTTGAGGCGTTGGTGCTTGACGACGTTTGCCCTTGCCGCACTGACCGGATCAACATCCAGTTAGTACCTGCGACAATCAATGCCGCCGCCAAAATGATCCCGCTTAAAACAGCGACCTGAGAATTTCTCACTTCGCTTTCCTCCTCTAAAGTTTGTGGCGCAGATGGTTGGGTCCGGGCGCGTTTCCAAAGTCTATCCAGCAGGATGGTGCCGATCAGCAGCACACCCATTAGTATCCCGGCCAACTCGGATGGCTGGGCGCTCAGCCGCAGGCCGTTTTGCAGTATCACTATCGCAAAGAGTCCCAGGACAGTTCCTAATACCGTGCCGCGCCCCCCGAAGATTGACGCGCCGCCCAGGACCACGGCAGTGATCGCCATCAGTTCGTAGCCGGTACCCGCGTCAGACTTCGCCTGGCCCAGATGAGCGACGTAAATAATCGCCGCCAGGCTGGCAGCAACACCCGTAAGAACATAGATCCAGCTGAGACGGCGTTCGACATTGATGCCTGCATAACGCGCCCCATCAGCCGAATAACCGATCGCGTAAATGGTGCGGCCATAGCTGGTACGGTGCAGCCACCAGGCACACGCGACGATGGCGGCGATCAGAATGAACAGTTGCGTCGGGACCACACCGAATACATACCCTTGCCCGAGGAACAGGAAGGCCGGGGAAAAGCCGGAGTAGTTTTCAATGCCACGCGTCAGGCCTTCAGCGACGCCGCGGAAAAGTGAAAATGTGCCGAGCGTAACGATTAGCGGCGGAAACCCCAGGCGCGTAATCATCAAGGCATTCAGGCCACCACCGAGCGCGCCTACCATCAGCGCAATCGCCGCCGCCACCGCAATCGGCAAATGTGCGTCGCGCCATAGACCGCCCATGACCACCGCGGCCAGTCCCATCATTGACCCGACCGACAAATCAATTCCGCCCGTGATGATCACCGGCGTCAGCACCAGCGCGAGCAATCCTATCTCCACGCTTAAGCGCGTAACTTCAAAAGCGTTTGATGTCGAGAGAAAGTTGTTTCCGGTGAGACTGAAGATCACACACTCAGCCAACACCACGAGCGCGAGCACCCACTCGTTGTTTGGAAACAAACGTTCGCGCCAGCTTGCTTCGGTCTTAAGCATTGGAGCGGATTGGATTGATGCGGCCATGATGCTCCAGGCGTCCCAACGCAACATCAGAAACCAAAGCAACCAGAATGATTGCTCCTTGAATCGCCTTCTCCCAAAACGGATTTATGCCCAGGAAGGTCAACGCCGTGCCGATCGTGCCCAGCAAAGCCACTCCGATGAGTGTGCCAAATAAGTGACCGCGTCCGCCGCTGATGGCCGTCCCGCCCACGACGACTGCAGCAATCGCCTTCATCTCCAGCCCCATTCCGGAATTACTCGGGACCACCGAAAATCGAACGGCGTTTAGCAAGGCGGCCAATCCCACCAGCGCCCCCATCAGCGTGAACACAAAGAACACGACCCGTTTAGGTTCGATACCCGCCAAACGAGCCGCCTCAGAGTCGGAGCCGACCGCGTAAATCGAGCGGCCCATTGCAAGGTTGTGGATGATCCAGCTGAAGCAAACGAGGAGGACGAGGGCCACACCAACTATCAGCCACTGCCCCCATTGCTGACCCAGGCCAAACCATTGGAAATTCCCCGGCAAGTCCTGAACCCACGCGCCGGCCGTGATCCAGCGGAGGGCATCGCGCCACGCGACCAGCATCGCCAGCGTGACGATAATCGAAGGGAGACGCAGCCAGCCGACGAGCACGCCATTCAACATTCCCATCGCCGCGCCGATGGCGATTACGCACAACAGCACCAGAGGGATCGGGATACCACTTTTGGCGAGGATGCCCGCGGCCACGCTACACACCGCGAACTGCGAACCGACCGAGATGTCTATCTCGCCCACCAGAATGACCATGGTCATGCCGGTGGCGATAATCAGCGTCGGCGCGTTATTCAAAGCGAGGTCGCGCAAGTTTGCTCCGTCAAAGAATGATGGAGCCAGGATTCCGACTACAATAAGCAGCGCGACATAGGCAGCCAGTGCGGAAAGTTCGCGTTTGTAACGACCTGGTTTCATCGTTTGCAGATACCAAGAACGGGTTCAAGCATTTGCCTGCGTGCGGCCAAGGCACCTAAAGGTTGAACTAGCTTTGCCCCAAAAGTCCGCTTTCGCTTCAGTCCGCGAAGCGTACGGGTGAAAGTAGCCCTGCACTTCAGTACTGAGCCGGCGGTCCAGCGGGGGGTCGTAGTCTGTAAAAACGGACGACCGATAAACTCCTGGCAATCCAAACCCCACTTCAGCCGTCCGTTTCACGGACTCGCGCTCTCAGGTCCACCTGATCCCACCGATGAATCGGTGGGCTACTTTCATTCGTCGGCTTCGCCGACTCTTCGGGCAAGGCTGAACTTCAACTGCCGGTAAATCAACGAACGTAGGACTTAAACGAACGAGTGACCATTTCCCGAATGTCCCAGCGCCCAACCAAGGATGTTCTCCTGGGTTGCCTCCTGGCGTTCCAACGCTTTGACCACCTGGCCGCCGTGCATCACGACCACGCGGTCGCTCATACCAAGTATTTCCGGCAGCTCCGACGAAATCATGAGAATTGCCACACCCTGCGCGGCCAGCTCAGTCATCAAGGTGTGAATTTCCGCCTTGGCGCCGACGTCTACACCCTGCGTAGGCTCGTCCAAAATAAGCACTGATGGCTTGGTCGCCAGCCAGCGGCTCAAAGCTACCTTCTGTTGGTTGCCGCCGGAGAGTGTCGCCACCGGCGCGAATATTGAGGGCGTCTTAATGCCCAACCGACGCGTGTAATCGGCGGCGATGACTCGTTCGCGCGCGAAGTCCAGCGCGCCGTAGTTTGTGAGCGAGCGCAACGACGCGAGCGTGACATTGGCGCAGATAGCCAAATCCAAAATCACCCCGTGCCGGCGTCGGTCCTCTGGAACGTAGGCAATTCCCCGCGCAATGGCAGTGGCCGGGTCTTGCAGGCTCACGGCCTTCCCTCTCAAAAACACTTCGCCCTCGTCCGCAGGTGTTAACCCAAATATCGTGCGGGCCAGCTCAGTCCGGCCGGCCCCGACCAGGCCCGCCAAGCCAACTATTTCACCCGCGCGAACCGTCAGGCTGACGTTGCTAACCCCGGTCTTACTGCACCCCCAGTCGCGCAGCTCCAAAACCACTTCGCCCAACTCAACATCTTTCTTCGGAAAGACTGCCGACAACTCGCGCCCGACCATTAACTGGATCAGCTCCTGCCGGCTTGTCCCCGCCATCCCCCGCGTTTCGATTGTGCGGCCGTCCCGCAAGACTGTGACTCGATCCGCTATCACAGATAACTCTTCGAGGCGATGCGAAATGTAGATGATCCCGACGCCTTCTTCGCGCAATTGACGCAGGACTTTGAACAGGTTTTGGGAATCTTCCTCAGAGAGCGACGCGGTGGGCTCGTCGAGTATCAGCACCTTCGC